>JAUWSB010000009.1 GCA_030610255.1 Bacteroidota bacterium | reverse complement strand
GTTAAGAGGTTATGGTTATGAAGCCGGTTTGGTAAGGAGGTTAGGGTTATGTAAAAATCACAAATGACATCCCTAAAGTTTTGATTATTGATATTTCGAATTTATCCATCCATACGGATTTGCTTCGCTTCATACGGACAAGTTTTGTTATTTGCCCGCCCGACTGAAGGACTTCAGTCATTCGGGTGGGTTTTTTGTTATTTGGTGCTTTAATTTAAAAATTGTTTGATATTATTGACGAGCTCTAATTAAAGTTATAATAGTTATTTGATTAAAAAAACGAATATTTATGAAAACATCTTCAATCAGAATAATTATCGGAGTTTTAATTTTTACGATAGCTCTTGCATTTATTGAAAGCGCCGTGGTAGTTTATTTAAGAGCACTTTATTATCCCGATGGTTTTTATTTTCCTTTAAAATTAATTGATAACAATATTGCCATTATTGAAATTTTGCGGGAAGCTGCCACCATTATTATTCTTACATGTATTGGGATTGCAATGGGTAGAAGCAGGACAGAAAAATTTGCTTATTTTTTATATTCTTTTGCTGTTTGGGACATATTTTATTATGTGTTCTTAAAACTTTTTCTGAACTGGCCCGAATCGTTTTTTACATGGGATATTCTGTTTCTGATACCTGTTACATGGGTTGGTCCTGTAATTGCTCCGGTAATAAATTCGTTGTTTATGATTTTACTTGCAATAACAATAATATATTTTACTGATAAGGATACTAAAGCAAAAATTTCAAAAATTGAATGGATATTACTGATTTTTGGCTCATTGGTAATAATTTATTCCTATACCGAAGAATACATCAATTTTATGCTTAATTATTTTTCATTTAAAGAATTGTTCATTTATCCCGATCAAAGCGAAATAATAAAATATTCCACAATATTTATCCCATATAATTTTAACTGGTTAATTTTTGGAGCAGGACAGTTAATGATATTTGCAGCTATTGTCTTATTTTATTTTAGGATGATTAAAGAGACAGATTTTAAAACATTTCATTTCTCTCATTGAAAGATGGTAAAAAAGTTGAAATTATGTCCTTTTGAGTATAATATAGAAATGGAATGTTTGGGAATTCTAACCTGACCTATTCATAAACTTTTGTTATACCAACGCAGTCAGGTCTTTTCCCGAAGGGATGCGTATGTACAGACTTTGACAGGTTTTTGAAACCTGACAGCGTTCGTAGAACCTGTCAGCGTTTAATAATAACCCGTGAATTATTCAGGTTAGTATTTAACTTTCCCCAATAACACTGAAAGGCTTCTCTTTATAATCGGATATTCAATTATTTTAAACCCTGAATTTTGAGCAATTTTAATTGATTCATCAAAATTTTCTTTTGAGATATGAAACTTTGGTTCGGCAATTAACATATTACCGCCTTTTTTTAATGACCTGTGAATTTCCATGAAAAGTTTTTCTTTGTTCTTTACTTCATGCACAACTGCAAAAGCCAGAGCAAAATCAATTTGTCCGGTCAGATCATTTATTTGCAGGGAATTTGATGTGCATTTTCGGGGTTCAATTATATCGGCAAGTTTTGTTTTTTTAGCTTTTTTTCCCAGCGATTTTATCATTTTTTCCTGAAGGTCAATACAAAAAACACTTCCGTTAATACCTACAATCCTTGCAAGAGGCAGACTGAAAAATCCCATTGCACAGCCAATGTCAATAACTTTCATCCCTGACTTTACATATTTTCCAAGTATTTTCTCAGGATTTTGTGCAAATTTTCTTATTGGGCTTGCTAATAAATATCCTACCCATATAGGGCAAACATGTTCTTCCATTTTTGTGTTTTTATTATTATTGACGATAAAAGTAATATTTATTGCATATACATAATTAAAAATCATTGATGTCCGATTAAATTAAAATGAGTTGATAATTATTGTCATAAGATTGTTTTATATTTCGCTCCTACGGAGCTTAAAATTGCGGTTATTACTATGTTCTATAAACATTCCACTCCTAACGGAGTTTAAAAAAATAGTCCCGTTAGGGACGAAATGTTTATAGAAAAATGCGTCCACAAAAATATAGCCCCGTAAGGGCGAAATATTCATCAAAACATTATCAATAGTGCATTTTATCATTATAAATTATTTTTATTCGGACAACAGTGATTAAAAATGTTTAAATATATATTGAAAATAAAACATTCCATTTCTCTCATAGAAAGATAGTAAGAAAGTTAAAATTAATTCCTCTGATGCTTATATAGAAATGGAATGTTTGTGAAAATGGTTTAGATTATTATACTGTTATTTTTCATCAAATTTGCCGTTAAACAAGAATGTACGGGTAATATTCCGATTATGTTGCCAATATTAAAATCATAAAAATATTTTTCAGGCATTTTAATAATTCCATGCTCCTGCGAAACTGAAGATAAATATGCATCTGGTACCGGAACGCTCCAGTTATTGTTTTCAATTTTAACAATATATCCGAAAATCTTATAACCATTATCAGAAGTAATAAATTCTTTTGAAAAATGAATAGCCCCACCATAAATTACGATTTCGTTCCTTTCAGGATGTTTTGCAACAACCGGACAAGCTATTGCTACTGCAATTTTATCGGTAGTGCAACTTCCGATATGATATTGCATAACATCATAAAATACAAAATTTCCGGGACGTATCTCGTTAATACCCTGAAAGTTTTCAGAAAGGCTGCATGAAGGAGTATCACCATAAGAAATTATTAAATCATGCCAATTGTTTATATATTTTTCTTTTAAACGGCTTAATTGAACAATTGCATTATTTTGTATTTCAAGAATCTCATTTTTGTCTTTTGCAAAATATGTATGCCCTGCATGTACCAAAAATCCCTTAAAAGTAAGTTTCGGATTAGATTTAATAATTGCAAGGATTTTATCAATTTCATCAGTGTTTTCCGAAGGTAAACCGGTGCGGTGGTAACCTGTATCAATCTTAATAAATATTCCTGTGACGTAAGTTAAATGATTGCTCAAAAATTCTGTAACTTCAGCAGATTCAACCAAAAGGTTTAGGCTGATATTTCCGGCGAGTTTATTAATTTTATCAGTTTCTAAAATGTTAACAGGAAAGGCAATCGTGATGTCATCCCATCCGTTTTTAGCAAAATAATTTGCCATTTCCACAGATGAAACCGCAATAGAATTGATTCCAAAATCCCTGAACCAGCTCCCGATTTCTGCTGATTGATGGGTTTTAAAATGAGGTCTTAATTTAATGTTATGCCTTCGGGCTTTTAATGCCATATTTTTAATATTTTGAAGGCATTTTTTCTTATCAATAAGAAAAGTGGGGCTAATTATCTTTTTCAAGTAAATAAATTTATTTTAACAAAACAATTTTTTCATTGTTTTAAGATTTTAAAATTATAAATATTATTTTTTGTTTTGACTGTCATAATATATACTCCATCTTTAATGGATTCAGGCGGGAAAACAACAATTTTATTCAAACCTTTAGATAAGCTGAATTTTTTATTAAATACTGTTTGACCTATCAAATTAACCATATTAACCTGACAAAAATCGTTCATCTCAGATGGAATCAACATATTAATTTTATCAGTAAAAGGATTAGGCAATATTTTAATCTGATTTTCTTCGGAATAAGAAATATTTTCAAATGATGTATAAATTGTTGAGTCATAGCAAACGGTAAGAATGCCACCTGCCAAATATCTTTCTTCGGCGGGTATTGTACCGCTTCCGATTTCATTTGGAATACCAACTGAAGGCAATTGATCAATAATATTCCAAAAAATTGGTATTGAATCAAGGTAATAGGTAGTATCGGGCAGGTCATTGGTTCCGGATGGAATAATTGTTCCTTTTATATTATTTCCGAATTCAAAATGGTTAGTTCCGGTTAAAATATAGTTACCGTATAACATTTGTTCGTTAGTAACTTCATTGCCCACGAAATTTTGTCTGCTTGTTTCTAAAATCGTATTGGTAGTCATAATAATTCCGTAAAGCTCTGCACGGTTCCTAAAAAAAGTATTGTATGGACCCGATGGTCCCCAGTAATGATCAATAATAATATTCTGAACAATATTTCCTTCAAAAAGATTAGAAAAGGCATAATGCCCATGTAATGAAATATCACCAGAGAAATCATGAATAGGTTCCGAACGGTATGGTTCAATAGAATAATTATACCCAAAAACATTTCCGTTAGCTCCGGTCTTTACCATTAAAGCATGACGTAAATGTTTTAAAATATTGTTTTGCACTAAACATTCACCTGAATGATGATTAAGAGTAATTCCATAACCTCTTGTTCCTGCGCCATCATAAGTAAATGCATGGTGGATATAACAGCCGGTAATCTCAATTTGTGTACTTTGTGCGATATATATATGACTGCCGACACTTTTATCGCTTTCAACACCTTTTACCCAGCATTGAGCAGCAAAGCCGAATGACATGTTTGAGCCGGCGCCTTCTTCGGGTTCATCTGCACGGATAATTTTTAAACATTCAATACCTGCATTATATTTAGGTTCAATCTTCCGGATTTCAAGATTTAATGAAGTGTCGTAATCAATTCTAAGAGCATTGTCAATATAAATTGAATTACCCGAAATATCATTGATTTTAACAATTTGTCCCACTGAGTATTGTGCCCAGGTAGCGGGACTGATATCCCAATCTCCGTTTAACTGTCTTATTTCAGCATAATTGCCGGGGCTAAATTGTTCGGGGTTTTCAACGGTAAAATTAATTGAGCCTTTTTCAAAACCGGTGATAATTCTTGTAAAATCCATAGCTTGTCCTTTGGATATATTTATACAATTTATTGGTTCACCGCCAAGGTCAAATATTAATGCTGTTGAGTCGGATGTTGCACCTCGTAATATTATACTGTCGGGTAAATTTAATGGTGAATTAATTAAATAATTACCTTCCGGAAAATATACAATTCCCATATATCCGTTTAATGAATTAACAGCATCAATTATTGCCTGATAATCATTTGTAATACTGTCGCCCTGTGCACCAAAATCTTTAACATTTACTATAATTGCAGGTTCGGGTTTATCTCCCTGATATCCAAAGCCACTCCAATCAACCCTTATTGAATCAGGAATAACCTGGGCATTGGCCAGGGTAGAAATAATGAACAGATATATTAAAAATCTAAATTTCATAATTTCAACTTTTCAACATTTTAAAAAATTTAATATTTTTTTTGATGAAAATCAATTTAATGGCTAAATATTATTTTGAGGTGCTGGATAAAGATTTTAGGGGCAACGCCCCGACACATAATAGCACAGGGTGTAGTGTAACGAAACCCTGTGCTATTACATTCCATCCCTTTGATAATGCGTAGTACGGGATTATTGTTTTGAATTAATACAAAGATAAATCCTTTTTGTATTCATCACATCAAAATATTATTTAGCCAACTTTTTTTAGTTTTCAAGTGAATTTAATTCATCTCAATTAAAACATATTTTTTAGTTTTGACGTTAGATTATAAACTTTTTATCATGAAAAAAATAATTATTTTAGTAATTGCCGGCTTAACATTTGGTATGCTAACGTCTTGTAAAGATAAGCCTGATAAATCAAAGACGTTATTAACCGAACGCATCCAATATGATGTTAATATCAAAAGTCCAAATCCTGATTATGACCGGTGGGTACAAAATATTGATAGACGCAAGCGTGAAGCTTTTGTGAATATGATTATGGATGCTGCTTATTCAGGGAAAATACAGGCTTATGATTATTTTAATAATCCCCTTACTGTTGAGCAGGTAAAATTAATTGGCGTGGATACCATTTATAAAATTTTAACAAGAGATTATCATCCTTATGATGAATATGATACTGTAATTATTTCCAAATTTGAATTAAAGGATATTACAAAGATCCGCTTCCTTGAAGAATGGTATATTGATGAAGACAATCTGGAGATTGAGAAAAAAATTACCGGCATAGCACCGGTTATTGAAAAGTATGATCAAAGCGGAAATTTATTAGGTTTTCAGCCATTATTTTGGTTGTATTTGGAAAAAAATTATCCAAGAAGTACTTTATAGATGGGCTCTAAATAGTCTGTCTATAAACTAAGCATTTAGAGTTTTTTAAAAAAATAACAAATTACAAGCACCAAAATACAAATAAATCTCAATGACCGAAATCTCAATATTCAAAGCTGTTTTGAACATTTGATCATTGATATTTCGAATTTATTTGTTATTTGTTTTTTGTTATTTGGTGCTTTAATTCAAAAATTGTTTGACTTTATGGACAGACAAAATAATCTCTAATATAACCTTTAATATAATCATCTAACTAACAAATGAATTATCAATATTATACATTATCAAATGGCATCCATGTTATTCACAGGTATACGGACAGTTCTGTGGCTCATTGCGGGATAATTATTAATACCGGCACAAGAGATGAAACCGAACAGGAGAACGGTATTGCTCATTTTATTGAACATGTGATTTTTAAAGGCACAAAAAAAAGAAAAGCTTATCATATTTTAAGCCGCCTTGAAAATGTTGGAGGTGATTTAAATGCATACACTACCAAGGAAGAAACCTGTATTTATGCGTCTTTTCTGAACAGATATTATGATAGGACAATAGAACTTATTGCTGACATTATATTGAATTCATCTTTTCCGGATAAGGAAATTGAAAAAGAAAAAGATGTAGTTATTGATGAGATAAATTCATATAAAGATACACCTTCAGAAGAAATTTATGATGAATTTGAAGAAATAGTTTTTAAAAACCATCCTATCGGCAAAAACATACTCGGAACACCTGATAATGTTAAAAAAATCAGCAGAGATGCCATTAAAAACTTTATTGATAAAAATTATTTTACTGACCAAATTGTAATCAGTTCGGTGGGAAAAATTGATTTCAAAAAGCTCATATTAATAATTGAGAAATATTTCGGAGATTTCCCTGCCAAAAACCGCTTGAAAAAAAGAGCAGCTTTTAATGATTATAAACCATCGTACAGGTCGGTTGAAAAGAAGACCTATCTCTCGCATTGCTGTATCGGCAATATTGCTTTTAAGCGAAAAGACAAAAGAAGAATTGCAATGGTTTTGCTGAATAATATCCTTGGTGGACCGGGATTAAATTCACGTCTGAATCTTGCTGTCCGCGAACGGCATGGATATACATATAACATTGAATCGCAATACCAGCCCTATTCGGATACGGGAATTTTTTGTATTTATTTAGGAACAGACAATGGTTCTCTAAATAAATCAATAAGTTTGGTTCAGAAAGAATTAAAGATACTTGCCGTAAAAAAGTTAGGCTTATTACAGCTTAAACGGGCAAAACAACAGCTTATCGGACAATTAGCCATTGCTTATGAATCGAATTTAAGCGAAATGTTGTCAATGGGTAAAGGCTATTTGCATTTGAATAAAGTTGATACGATTAATGAAATTTACCGGAAGATTGAGAAAATTACTTCGGAAGAATTATTGGAAATCGCAAATGAAATATTTAGTCCGGCTCAGATGAGCATTTTAATTTATCAAGCAAAAATGAATATAGAATAATGTATGTAGAATTTTATAAATTTTCTGATCATTTATTTTCATTCTACATTTAATATCCAGCTTTGTCTCCCTTTGAATATTACGAAGATATAAACAATTTTATAAAATTAACGCTAATGTGAGCATTCGGTATCGGTATTGTTAAAAAACCAAAGTTTCGTACATCATAATTTAGTATGTTAGATGTTAAGAGGTTATGGTTATGAAGCCGGTTTGGTAAGGAGGTTAGGATTATGTAAAAATCACCTTACCCATTAACTTAAGACCAGACAGGCATCTTTACCTTAACCTAAACCTTAAACTCAAACTTAACCTTCAAAAGTTCTTCATTCGCCTTAACTATTTTGTCTTTTAAGGTTTTTTTGTATTCAACTACTTTTTTATGGATTTTTTCATTATCAACTGATAGTATCTGGACTGCAAGTATCCCTGCATTTTTGGCAGCATTAATTCCAACGGTTGCAACAGGTATTCCCGGGGGCATCTGAACAATTGAAAGCAATGAATCCATGCCATCTAATGTGGCTTTTATCGGTACTCCAATTACGGGAACTGGAGTCATTGCAGCAATCACTCCCGGAAGATGAGCAGCCATGCCTGCACCTGCAATGATCACTCTGATGCCTCTTTCGTAAGCACCTTTGGCAAATTTTTCCACTTCTTCAGGAGTACGATGAGCCGACAAGGCATTTAACTCAAAAGGAATTTTGAATTCATTTAAAACTTTTGCAGCTTCTTCCATCACAGGAAGGTCGGAAGTGCTGCCCATAATTATACTTACTTTTGGTTTCATATCTTTGTTATAAATTTTATTTCTACTTTCGTAGCAAAATTAAAACTTTAATTTATAATTGTGCCAATGAAAACAATAAAAGTAAGAGACAAGGAATTTTCAATTTCAATAACTGCCGAAAAAATCCAAAAAACAGTTAGCAAAATTGCTGAAAAGATCAACAACGACCTTCATGGAAAAGTGCCGTTATTTATCGTTGTGCTGAATGGCGCTTTTATTTTTGCAGCAGACCTTTTCAAAAAAATAAATATTGATTGTGAGGTTACTTTTGTAAAATTATCATCTTATGTCGGCACACAAACAACCTCAACCGTCAGGGAATTGATTGGTCTGGATGAAGCTATAAAAGGAAGATCGGTTGTTATTATTGAAGATATTATTGATACGGGAATTACAATGGACCATACTATCAAAAAGCTTAAGCATTTTAAAGCTGCTGATGTCAAGATAGCTACTTTGCTGTTTAAGCCCGATGCATTTCAAAAGCATTTTAAGATTGATTATATCGGCATGGAAATACCTAATGATTTTATAGTTGGTTATGGTTTGGATTATGACGGCTTTGCACGTAATTATCCGGATATATACAAGATTGTTGGTAACTAATCAGTTTAATAAACGTTAGTAAATAATATCTCTGCATCTCTGCCTACCCCGTAAGGAAGAATGACTGTATCGGGGTGTCTCAGCGTTCAATCAAACAAATATTCTAAACGCAGAGGCGCAAAGGCGCAGAGATAACAAAAGAGTAAAACTTAGATTAATAATTAATAATACATAGCGCAGCACAAGCTTGCAAACAAATTCAGAAAAAACTATGCTAAAAAACAATCCCGAAATTATAAACATTTTTTATTTTCTATTGTCCGATAGTTATCAGGATTGATTATTGAAACATAAAACCAAAATGGGAAATTCAAATTTTGTAGATTATGTAAAAATCAACTGCCGGTCGGGCAGGGGAGGAAATGGCTCTGCACATTTCCGGAGGGAGAAATATATTCCTAAAGGTGGTCCTGACGGAGGTGATGGCGGCAGGGGAGGTCATGTTATTTTAAAAGGCAATGCCCAGTTATGGACATTGCTTCATCTGCGTTATACAAAACATATAAAAGCTGGAAATGGCGGTAATGGTGGGGCACAGACAAGCACCGGGGCAAACGGAAAAGATGCTGTTATTGAAGTGCCTTTGGGTACGGTTGCAAAAAATGCTGCAACCGGTGAATTTATTTGTGAAATTACCGAAGATGCCGAAACACACATTATTCTTAAGGGCGGTAGAGGCGGACTGGGAAACGATCATTTTAAATCTCCTACAAATCAAACACCTAAATATGCACAGCCGGGCGAAGCAGGACAAGAAGAATGGATAATCCTTGAACTGAAATTACTTGCCGATGTCGGTCTGGTTGGTTTTCCGAATGCAGGTAAATCAACGTTGTTGTCTGTTATTTCTGCTGCAAAACCCGAAATAGCAGATTATCCGTTTACAACCTTAAGGCCAAATCTCGGAATTGTTGCTTACCACGATAATTATTCTTTTGTGGTTGCAGTTATTCCCGGGATAATTGAAGGGGCACACGACGGTAAAGGTCTTGGATTGCGGTTTTTAAGACATATTGAGAGAAACTCTGTATTATTGTTCATGGTACCTGCTGATAGTAAAAATATCACGGAAGAATATTCAATCTTATTGAATGAATTAAAACAATATAATCCTGAGCTTCTGGATAAATCAAGATTATTGGCAATAACAAAATCCGATTTGCTTGACGAGGAATTAACCGATGAAATTAAAAAAGAACTACCTGATATACCTTGTGTGTTTATTTCTTCTATTACGAAAAGAGGACTTGCAAGGTTGAAAGATATGATTTGGAAGGAGTTGAATTGATTTTATGTCAGGTTTTAACTAAAATCGTTATAAATTGGAATTTAATAAACAGTTGCGGGTTACGAGTTGCGGGTTGCGGGTGAACTTTAAACACGTAAACACAATAACACGACAACGTGATAACATGATAACACGACAACACAATAACACCCAAACACTTTAAAAAAGAATAATGAATGTAGAATTATGAATTTAGAATGATAAGAAACAATAAAGAAAAGCTGGTTAGCGGTTCAGAATTATTTACTGATTTATACTAATTTAAAAACGGTTATATTTAGTTAGTATCAACAGCAGATACTAGGTTCAAAACCGCTTACCAGCTAAAACAACTGAATTACCATTGAATTACTATTGAATGACTATTGAATGAACCACTGAATGACGTGTGAAATAAAGCAGCACGAGAACTACAAACACGTAATCCGTAATTCGTAAAATATATTTTATTGATAATTTATGCTGGAGACACTTAACAACATAGACACTGAAATTTTTCTTGCTATTAATGGACAGTACAATTCCTTATTGGATTTTGTGATGTACTGGGCAAGCAATAAATTTATCTGGATACCTTTATATTTGTTATTACTTTATTTTTTGATAAAAAATTATAAATGGAAAACCCTGATCATCCTGGTTTTTGTTGCAATCTTAATTACTTTAAGCGACCAGATTTCATTACATTTATTTAAAAATATTTTTCAGCGATTACGACCCTGCCATGAACCTGAAATTGCTGATATGGTTCACCTGGTAAATAATAAATGCGGCGGACAGTTTAGCTTTATTTCCTCACATGCTGCAAATACATTCGCATTAGCTGTTTTCCTGATAAAAATTATAGGGAGGAACTATAAATATTTCACACCTCTGATATTACTCTGGGCAATATTAATCGGATACAGCCGGATATATTTAGGTGTGCATTATCCGGGGGATGTTATTATTGGGACCTTGCTTGGAGTTGCCTTGGGTTATTTGATTGCAAAGTTGTTTTTTTGGGTTCAAATAAGGTTTTATCAAATAAAAGATAATAATGCGAATCAAGGGTTGAAATTTTATTAAACCACAAAGGCACACAAAGTACTTCACTAAGTATCACAAAGGAAATATTTGATTCTAATGAATATAAAAAAAACAAAACTGTTTTAGATTGTTCTTTTCACGAGAAAGATGGTATTAAACGGGTTATTCTTTAGTCCTTAGTGTGCCTTTGTGATATCCTTAGTGTATCCTTTGTGGTAAAAAAAAAGCCTATTTCAACTTTTGATTCGCGTTAATACTAAAGCAATTTAACCACAGAAATTAAAAAATCATCAGGACATTATTTGTGCCTAAAATGTAAGATATTAAGCTTATAATAATACTGAATGCAAGAGCCCACCAAAACCCCATTACTTTAAATCCCGAAACAATAGCACCTGCGAGTAAAATTATTAAAGCGTTAATGACAAGCAGAAACAGCCCAAATGTTATAATTGTGAATGGGATTGTTAGAAATACCATTACCGGCTTCACAAAGATGTTTAGTAATGCTAAAATTATTGCTACGACTATTGCACTCCAGAAATTTTTTATTTGTATTCCCGGTAATATCCATGCAGTGAACATCACCACTGCTGCAGTAATAAGTAATTTGATAATGAAATCCATAATTTGAAATTTAATTTTAAAAATATTAATCGGGTTAAAATTAATTAAAATATTAATTCAATTAATATAAAGCATCAAAATTCACTGCAAACAAAAACTCATATTCAAAAGATTGAGTATCCGGAAGGTAAATGGCACGAACACCAAAATCCATAGGTGCGATAAAGCTAAGCAAATGAAAATCGCCTGAAAGCTCTATCCCTGTTGATTTGTAATAACTATATATATTATTGTTTTCTCCTATGGCATAGTCAAAAAACAAATTTGTTTTTATCCTTTTAAGATATAAAATTGACCTGATATTAAAATCGGGATAATATAAGGGGAATTTATAATTTGCCGAAAAGCTGTATAAATTCTCATTATTTTGCTGAGTATAGCCCCTCGGGTAATTAATCTCATAACTGAACTTATAATTTCCATCAATTTTATTTTGATATGCTCCGTAAAGTTTAAAGCCATTATGTTTAATAAATCCGGGCAAATAAAAATATGTTTCAATTGCAGTTATTGAACTTTTATTATTGCTTTGAAACGGAGTGTTCCTGAATATTAATTTTAAAATTTGCCCCCATTTTGGATATAGGTCTCTATACGACGATTTAATTTGATTGTAGAAAAGTAAACTATAATCTAAAGACAAAGCAGAATTTTGAACAAAATAAAATGGCGATGAATCGTCCATGTCAAGATAAATTTGGGTTAAGTTTATCTTTGGTTGCAGCCCTCTGAAATATTTGTTTTTTGATAAATTCAAAGGTAAACCAATACCTGTTTTGATGTTTGTTTCATGCCAGCTAAAGCTATTTTTCTTTTCCAGACTGTCCGTATAAAATTGTTTTCTTTTCCCGTAGTCAAAACTAACATCAATAACCGGATACCAACCCTGATAACTGAAGTTCAGATAATATTTCCCGGCTTCTTCATTAATATCATATTCATAACCCAGAGTTGTGAATGCAGTGCTTAACTTGTTTTGCGACATCAGAGAAACTCCGGGTTTTATTTCTGTATTATTAACATCAATAGATAAAGGTGCCCAACTGTGAAAGTTGAACAAATGTTTCCATTTTTGATATTTTTTTGTTTCGTATTTCTTATCGGGAATAATTTTTTTATCAATAACAACATCTTCTTTTTTTGCTAATTTTTCATATAATTTAATTGAATTGTTAGTAACATTTGACAAAGGAATCCAATCACCGGTGTTTAGATTTGTTTCAACAATTTCAAAACCGTTAGAAGTATAATTTGAAAATATCATTTTTTCTCCATCGGGTGAAATGACTACATCAGTTGCTCCGAATTTTACGGAAGTTACCTGATAAATTTGATTATTTTTAAGATTGAATGCATAAATATTGTCAATCCCTGAATAAGCTCCCGTAAAAAAAATATAATCTTTAAACATCACGGGCTTGGAAATTTCAATAAAAGTAAAAGGAGTCAGATAGCTGATCTCTTCAGATTCAATATTCAGGACAGCAATACTTTTACCTTTTTCACCTAAAACTATCATAACAATTTTCTTGTCATCCTCTGACCATGAAGGCGTCATAAAAAATAAATTATCTGGAGTATTGATTTTTTTTATCCTTTTCCCTGTTTCGGAATCAATGATTTGCAAATAATATTTATTTTCTGTTGTAACTTCAACAGCAACAATATTTTTCCCGTCATGCGATACAGTCGGAGCAAATAACCTGCTTTTTTTAGTTAATTGTTTAAGCTTTTTGGTTTTCAGATTGTAAGTTTTAATTACCGCATAATTTCTGTTTTCCCAGCGGGGATCAAAAGTTTTTTCTACCCAGTAAATTTTATTTTTTGAATATGATAAAGTTTCATGGAAGTTAAATCCCGGAGTGAAAATTCGTTTTTCATTTCCGTTTTTATCAATTGCAACAAAACGGTTAATATCATCAATACAGGATTTTTCAGTAAGTATCAAACTGTCGTTTAAATATAGCGGAAGTTTATAATTAGTATAATTTTTTTCATTGATCTTTGAAATCAAAGTATAATTTGAATAAGTAAGATCATTAAATTGTTTTTCCCACAAATTACGTAATTCGGTTAATGTACTATTGTAAAGCTGTACTTTGGAGAGTTTTGATATTTTTTTTATTCCTCTTGAAAAAGGTGTGATAATAAAAGGGTATTTGGCTGATGTTTCTATGGCATTTTCCCAGATTTTATCTCCGGATTTTATTCTGTTAAATCCTACAATATAGTAACCCAAATTATAAGATCCCGGAATAAAATTTTTATATGAGCCGTGAACAGCTTTTTCATAATTATATTTTCCTTTTTCAAGCAGTTGTGCCCTGAGTATTTTTTCAAATGAAGGAAGTCTTCCTCTTCCTGAATTACTCAAAGCCGTTTCTGTGCAAACAGCATCTCCTTCCATAAACCATCGTGGAATATATAATCCGAGTATTGCTCCGGTTGCCTGTTGTCCGAAAACATAATAAAGAACTTTTGTAAACCCTTGATTTAACATGTCAATCTGGACTACATGCCTGAACTCGTGAATTGCAAGTTGATCAAGCCAGTTTTCCGAATATGAATCTTGCGGAGGACAAGTATAAAACTCCATTCGCTTTGGAGCCCATGCAACATAAGCATTTGAAATTACGGATTGATTGTGAAGAACTAAAGGTGTTTTTTTCGGATTATATCCCAATGATCTTGAACCGGATTTATAAACTGTTTCAAGGACATTTGCAAGGTATTGCGACTGTTTTTCAAAATCTTTAGGATAAATTATCTGAAAGTTTTTTGTTTTGATCTGCTGCCATTTTAAACTTGCCGGGTCTTGTCCTGAGCTGTAATATTGCGTAAATCCAAACTTGAATAAACAAAGTAAAAATAATAATAATATGATTTTTTTATACTGGTTCATAAATCTTTTGATTTTCAAAATTAATAAATTCCTGTAATATTGAATAATACTAACCTAACAGGTTTTTTTTAACCTGTTAGGTTGAGAATTTTAAAAAGAATAATGAATTTTGAATGACAACTGAAAGTGTTCAATTAAACAAATATTATAAACGCAGAGACGCAAAGCCGCAGAGAAAAAAAATGATAAATGACCACTGAATGACAATTGAATGACAACTGAATGACTATTGAAAAACCTGAAACCTCAAACCTGAAACTTGAAACCAATAACCAATAACCATTCAACCATTCAACCATTCAACCATTCAACTATTCAACTATTTAACAATTAAATATATATATCTTGACTTTAGTATATTTTTTATTTATATTTGTTGTTTTAAAAATGAAAAGGTTATGGTAAAGATTCCTGTCTTAGGTTAATGGGTAAGGTTTTTTTACATAACCCTAACCTCCTTACCAAACCGGCTTCATAACCATAACCTATTAACATCTTACATTAAATTTAAAAAATTCCTAACATACTCAATTATGATATACGAAACTTTACTTAATAACTTATAACATTATTAACTAAAAATTATAATCATGAAAAAATTTACACTTTTTATACTAACTGCTTTCCTTATTGGAATAAGCACTAATGTAAATTCACAGGGTGTGGCAATCAACAACAACGGAAATCCCCCTGATGCATCCGCTATGCTGGATGTAACATCAACATCTAAAGGTATGTTAATACCGCGAATGACACAAACACAACGTAATGCAATTTCAAGCCCCGTAGAAGGACTATTAATTTACCAAACTGATAATACGCCCGGTTTTTATTACCGCAAAGGCAGTTTGTGGGTACTTTTAAATGCAGGGAACATTACAGAACTTTCGGATGCTGACGGAGACACAAAAGTACAGGTTGAAGAAGGTGCTGATGAAGACATTATTCGTTTTGATATAGCAGGCATGGAAAAAATGAGATTGAACGGATCCAAGTTGGAATTTGTTAATACCGGGAAATCCGTTTTTATAGGCGAAGGTGCCGGTGCTATTGATGACCTGACTAGTAACTATAATATTTTTATTGGTTATAATGCAGGTAATTCCAATACAACCGGGTATAGGAACATTGCGAATGGTTACTATGCGCTTTTTTCCAATACAATCGGGAATAATAATACAGCTATTGGTTACAGAGCAAACAGATATAATCAGACAGGTTCAGGAAATACAGTTATCGGTTATGAAGCAGGCCTTGGATCATCAGGCAACAATGTATCCGGTAATGTTTTTCTCGGCTACCAGGCAGGAAGTGATGAAACAGGAAGCAATAAACTTTACATTGAAAACTCAAATTCTTCAACGCCGCTTATAGGAGGAGATTTTGCTGCTAATGAAATTTATTTACATGGAAATGTTGGCATTGGTTTAACTTCTCCGAAAGGTAATTTACATGTTGCAAAAAACTCTGCAGACGAAGAGGCTATATTTGGAACTGATATCAGTACATATCCTGAAGGGTCAGTTGTTTCAATTGGTTCTGATGGTCCTAATAATGCTCTGCTTTATGTTGGTCAATCCTCCAGTTATAAAGGTTTTATATTATGGAATTATAATTCCACACCGGAAGATGCTTATTATTCTATTGGAACTTATGCCGGTAATAACGATCTTGTATTACAGAATGTCGGAGGGAATGTTGGTATTGGAATAACAAGCCCTTCGGAATTACTCCACATAGGAGGTAATATGCGGCTTAAAGATGCTTTTTATGATTCAAACAATGATCCCGGAACCAGCGGACAGATATTGCAATCAACAGTTACGGCAACAGATTGGATTGATGCCTCTGAGATAAGCGACGGTGACTGGACAATTTCAGGGAATAATCTTTATTCTTCGGTTTCCGGATATGTAGGTATCGGAGATATTACTCCTACATCAAAATTAGCACTCCTTGATAACCTTTCATCAACCAATACTGTTGAAGATGTGCTGGATATAGCGAGAGGATCAACAGGGACAGTTGCAAATGGTATTGGTGCCGGAATATTATTTCGTAATGAAATAAGTAATTATAGTTTTGTTCACTCAGGCAGGATTTCCAGTGTTATGGAAAGTGTTACCAGCCCTGCAAGAGCAGGGATGCTTTTCGAAACCCGCATTGGCACAAGCGGTCTAACAGATGCACTTTATCTTGACCCGGACGGGAATGTTGGTATCGGAACTGACGATCCGGTAAAAGATTTACATATTGTTGGATCAGCAACACTTGGATCATTACTTATTGCACCTGATGAAAGTAGCAGTGGTGATGATTCCGAATTATTATTAGCTGAAGATGATGACTATACAAATGGCATGTCATTAAAGTATGACGGTGGAAATAATAAATTATATTTCTATGGGAAATCCGGTTCAACCAGTTATGGGCCACATATGACAATAAAAAGGGATGGATTTGTTGGTATTGGAACATCTGAACCTAATACTGAACTTCATGTTGAAACTACAGGTGATAACCGTACAAGTTATTTTAAAGGAGAAGGAACAGGTTTTTTAGATGCAACAGTTTATTCTGAAAATACTTCAACAGGCTATGGTGTTGCAGGCTGTTTTATAACCAACGGGACTGAAGCATCTGTGGTAATTGACCAGAATGGAACAGGGTCGTTTTTAAAAGCTTTTGGTCCAGATGGTGGAAGTCATGAAATTGAAATTTATGAATATGGAATAATAGAAATCTTTAATAGCGATCATATAAGAACTGTTAAAATAGACCCCAGCGAAGTTGGGGATAACGACGCAGGTCAGATTACTTTGTATAGTGCTGATGGAACAATAGCTACTATTGAGATTGACGGAAATTATAGTGGTGATGGAAGAATAACAACTGATGAGTTGCAGATCAAAGGCGGAAGCGATTTAGCAGAGCCTTTTGATATTGAAATGCCTGAGAAAATTGAAAAAGGAATGGTACTGTGTATTGATAATAATAATCCGGGGAAACTAAAAATGTCGGATAAAGCCTATGATAGACGTGTTGCCGGTGTATTAAGCGGTGCTAATGGTATTAAACCTGGAATAATAATGGGGCAGGAAGGTACGATAACTGATGGCGAGTACCTTGTAACACTTACCGGCCGTGTATATTGCTGGGCTGATGCAACAAATGAATCAATAAAACCCGGAGATATGTTAACTACTTCAAATATTCCCGGACATGCAATGAAAGTTACCGATTATTCAAAAGCTCATGGTGCAATTATTGGTAAAGCTATGACTTCACTCAAATCAGGAAAAGGATTAGTACTTGTTTTAGTTACATTACATTAGGAGGTAAAAATGAAGAATTTTAAATATTTATTTATATACATAATCGTGCTCTGTATTTTTCAGCAGGCATTTTCACAAACAAGTCCGGTACATACACCAATTATAGTGGAGAAAGATGGAGTTGCATTTGATGGTACAGCATTTTTTAAGTTTGTTATTATTAGCGGAGAAACAACTATTTGGTCAAATGATGGTTCCAGTTTGTTTGGTGAAGAACCTGTTGATTTCGTGAAACATGTTGTTAAACAGGGCAAGTTTGAGATCAATCTTGGGAATTCCCCGATGAAACCTTTATACAAGGAACTATTAACGGTTTTTCCTAATACACGCCTTAAAATCTGGATAAATACTGGAGATGGATTTTATTCACTGACAGAAACTCCTTTTCGCCTTGAAAATAACCAGTTTATTGAATTGCCGAATAAAAAAAATATGAAGTTAACAAAAAATAAAATTCAAAATTCAACAGATGCTGCTCCATTAATACTCAGTGAAGAAGTTATTAAAGAAAAAATTCGGAAAAAAGAATCAGGAGGAAAGCACGGGAAGTCTGCGAAGTATCCGGGTGAAGCTATGAAGTTTAGATATATGCAACGCGCTGATAAGAATGGAAAAATACCTTTTGGGGCATTGGTTGCAGCCAAGAACCATATTGACAATATGCCAGTTCCTAAAGATGCAGGAATCTGGACATGGTCCTGGTTAGGTCCTGGAAATATCGGTGGCAGAATAAGGGCTATACTTATTCATCCAACTAGCACAAATACAATATGGATTGGTGGTGTATCAGGAGGTATATGGAAATCAACCAATGGAGGCTCATCATGGTCGCCAGTGGATGATTTTATGGCAAATCTGGCTATAACATCTATTGTTATGGATCAGGGTAATTATAATGTTATGTATGCTGCAACCGGCGAAGGATTTTATAACATTGATGCCTTGCCAGGGGCAGGTATTTTTAAAAGTACGAATGGTGGAACCACATGGAACCAGCTTGCAAGTACAAATAATACTGACTTCAAATGGGTTAATCGTCTTGCTCATCATCCCAATGCTGATAGCAGTGGTTATCTTTATGCTGTTACCAGAAATCCTCATAGAGTCTGGAAAACAACTGATGGTGGAACTACATGGGTAAATATTTTGACTACTACTTCTGCTGCTTTTGATGTCCGAGTACATCCTAATTATCATAACAGGGTAATTGTTGGTTGTAGAAATGATGTATATTTATCTGATGATTATGGACAGTCATGGACAGAACATACAACCGGCGCCGCTAATAAATTACCAAGTGTTCCCGGACGTTGTGAGGTTACTTTTTGCCCATCTGTTAGTTCCAGAATTTATGTTTCAATGGATAGAAATTCAGGAGAAATATGGCGATCTACAGACAATGGAGTTACTTGGTCACAACAATGTACAGGCTATAATTATCTTGGCACCCAGGGCTGGTATAATAATACCATCTGGATAAATCCGCAACTAAGTAATTACCTGGTAGTTGGAGGAATTGATCTTTGGAGAAGTACTGACGGGGGAGCAACATTAACCAAGATAAGTGACTGGCATGATTACCACAATGGAGGCTCAGAAAACTCAGCTCATTGCGATCACCATATTATCATTGAGCACCCTGATTATGATCAATCAACAAATCTAAAAGTATATTTTGGAAACGATGGAGGCATACAAGAAACTAATAATGTTTGGACTGTGTCTGAAAATTCCGGTTGGGTGAATCTGGCAAATACTACTTTGGGTATTACACAATTTTATGGTGGTGCTGCGGCTCCTGATGGTAGTATTATTGTTGGAGGTACACAAGATAACGATAAACTAAGGTATAAGTCATCCGGAAGCTGGAGTGGTACGGGCAACTGGTATCAAGCTACTACCGGTGATGGAGGTTTTGCTGCCGTCAATTACACTAATACTTCTATCATTTATGGAGAATATGCTCTGCTTAAGATTAAGAAAAGTACAAATGGAGGTGATTCTTATAGCAATGCTATTAATGGTTTAGAAGATGCTGAAGATCCAACAAGGGCTTTATTTATTGCTCCTTTTTCCTTAGATCCAAATGACCCTGCAAATTTAGTAGCAGGTGGATCAAGGATATGGAGAACTACTGATGATGCCGGTAACTGGAGTGAAATACGAAGTGATATTGGAGGATATTGGTCCGGAGGTACATATTATTACTACTGTTGCAGTGCAATTGATATAGATGACGGTAATTCAAGCAGAATTTGGGTAGGTTACCAAAATGGAAATGTTGCTATGACCACAAATGCTGGCACGCTCTGGACACGTGTTGACAATAATGGCATAGGCCTGCCTGACCGGTATGTTACAGATATTGCTATCAATCCAATTAATTCAAACCAGGTGTTTGTAACCTTTAGCGGTTATAATGCTGATAATGTATGGTACACACCTGATGCCGGAGCTTCATGGGAGAACAGAAGTGGTAATGCGCCAAACGACTTGCCTGCATTACAGGTAAATTCAGTTCGTTATTATCCATCAAGTAGCAATTGGATATATATTGGTACTGACCTTGGCGTTTTTGCTACCGAGGATAGAGGAACAAAATGGAGTATTACCCCACGCTATTCAGGTAATAATGAAGGTCCTTGTAATGTTGAAGTAGCAGAATTATTCTGGCAGGGTGATGAATACCTTATTGCTGCAACTCATGGACGAGGTATGTACAGGTGCCGCCCAATGAAAACAATTTATGTTGATAAAAATGCGGCTCCCGGTGGGAATGGAACTGCTGCAAGTCCTTATCAAACTGTTGCCGAAGCTGTTAATGCAGCAGGACACGGAACAACAATATCAATTGAAAGCGGTTCATATAATGAATCAACAATTATCAATCTGATGAAAAGAGGTTATATTGTTGCTACAAATGGATCGGTAACTATATATTAATGAAGCTAAACTTGTCGGTTTTATTGAAAAAAAGAGGCAAATCAGAACAGGAGCAGTTGCAGGCCGCAGTTAGGAACCAGAATTAAGATTTACGAATTTAACCAAAACACTTTAACACATAAACACTGAATGACCCCGTGAAACATACCGATAAATCGGATTTCACCCTTACGGATTTATTTCGTTTCACAGGGTAAACAATCGAATAACAAAATTATGAAAAAACTTTACAAGTTAACAATACTGCTCCTAACATTAACAATGAGCACAAATCTGATAGCACAAACACCTATTCCCCCGGCAATTGGTGATGGTTCTTCGGGTAATCCCTATCAGATTGCCACACTAAATAATCTGTGCTGGTTATCACAAACTTGGACAGACTGGGATAAACATTACATACAAACCTCTAATATTGATGCCTCAACAACTTCAGGCTGGTACGGCGGTGCGGGCTTTCCACCCATCGGAGACTCCTTTACCGGATTTTTCGGCTCTTATGACGGGCAAAATTATACTATTGATGGATTATACATTAACCGCCCAAGCACAAATTTTATTGGATTGTTCGGTAGACCTCAATCAGCGACCATTCAAAATCTTGGTGTAACAAATGTGAGTATAAGCGGTAATATTTATGTTGGTGGTTTGATGGGATTTTGTATAGAAAGTTCATCCGTCAGTAACTGTTACAGCACCGGAACTGTGAGCGGTTTTAATAACGTTGGCGGTTTAGTGGGATTACTTAATGAATCAGACCTCAGTAACAGCTACAGCACCGTAAGTATGAGTGGTACTGATAATTATATTGGCGGTTTGGTGGGATTTTGTTTTGAAATTTCATCCATCTGTAACTGCTATAGCACAGGCAGTGTGAGTGGTGATGGCGATGTTGGTGGTTTGGTGGGACTACTAACTCTCACCTCAACAGTCAATAACAGTTATAGCACAGGAATTGTGAGTGGAAATGAATGCGTAGGTGGTTTGGTGGGACGATTATTAGAGGGCTCAACTGTAAACAATAGTTTTTGGGATACTCAAACATCCGGGCAAAGCTCCAGTGCCGGTGGAACTGGCAAAACCACAGCAGAGATGAAAACACAAAGCACTTTTACCGATGCTGGCTGGGATTTTGTGGGTGAAACTACTAATGGTACTGATGATTACTGGGATATGGATAATACTGAAAACACCAACAATGGCTATCCTTTCCTTTCCTGGCAACAAGCCTCTATGACATGGGATGGCTCGTCAAGCAGTGACTGGAACACAGCCGACAATTGGACAGGAAGTTTAGGAGTGCCAACCTCTTCAAAAAATGTCACCATCCCCGATGTAGCCAATGATCCTGTTATTGATACCTATACAAATGCTGTTTGTAATAAGCTCACCCTAGAAACTGCTGCAACCCTTACAGTTAGTGGGAACCTTGTTGTGGGTAATTAAATATTTAGCAGTAAAACAAAGAAAGAATCCATGAAGACCGAAGAGGGAAGACCGAAGACAGAAAAATTGGAATAAAAAATTAATTAATCGGCAATAAGTGATCGTAATCCGTAATTCGTAAAAGTGACAGTAGCAAGCAGATTTACGAATTACGATTTACGAATTTAACCAAAACACGTAAACACAATAACACATAAACACGCAAACACTTTAACAAAGAAAAATGTATAAATAAAGTAGTGGCAGTGGCAGCAGCAGTCGGTAATTTAGCAAACCTGAAAGCTGACCCCGAAAGTTTTCGGGGGAAACCTGAAACTGAAACCAATAACAAATAACCATATTTGGATTAATTAATAATTAATATCCATTTTATTTCAGTTTATCAAAATAATTCCACAAAGGATCATCAGGTGGTGAGGCGGTAATTGAGATATTTTCTTTGCTGACAGGATGAATAAAATCAACTTTTCTTGCATGTAAACTAATTGAAGTATCTTTGTTTGAACGCGGGAAACCGTATTTTAAATCTCCCTTAACCGGACAGCCGATTTTTGCAAGTTGTGCTCTTATCTGGTGGTGGCGGCCGGTTAATAATTCTATCTCAAGAAGATAATAATTGTTGCTTGTGTTAATTAATTTGTAATTTAATTCAGCAGCTTTGGTTCCGGGTTTTTCTTTGTGAAAAGCTGTTGATTTATTTATTTTTTCGTTTTTTATTAAATAATGCTTAAGATAACCCGATTCAGCAGGAGGTTTGTTTTTTACAATTGCCCAATAAAATTTATTGATTTCACGATTTTTTATAATTGAATTTAATCTTGCAAGAGCTTTGCTTGTTTTGGCAAAAATTACAATACCGCTTGCCGGACGGTCTAACCTGTGAGCTACACCTAAAAAAACATTTCCGGGTTTATTGTGTTTGATTTTTATGTATTGTTTTATCTTTTCAACAAGTGGTTCATCACCTGTTTTATCACCCTGTACTATTTCGGAAGGACTTTTATTAATGATGATCAGATGATTATCTTCGTATAGTATCTTGTTTTGAAGAGAGTAATTCATAACGCAGTAAATTGCAAGATAAAAGATATCCATATGGACTCCCGTTGGTTGAAAGTAAAAAGTGAAGCAAAGCAAACCCGTATGGGATAAAAGTCTTTAACGGAAATAAAACTTGTTAAAAAACAAGATTTTATTTTGTAATATTATATAGAAAATTCTTTTCCTTAGCCTCACGACTGAAAGGAGTTCCGTATGGAGCCTTTTTAATTACAAAACTATATTCTATATTACCATAAGTTTTAATACTGTTCCCTTTCATTCGGAAAATTTACTGATTTAACATCTTCAATATATGCCCTGACAGACCCTTTGATCTCTTCACTAAGATTATGATACCTTCTTAAAAACCTTGGAGAGAACTTTTGAGTAATACCAAGCATATCATGCAAAACCAAAACCTGACCATCAACACCGTTACCTGCTCCGATTCCGATTATTGGTATTTTTAATTCTTTTGTTACGCGGGTGCCAAGTTTGGCAGGGATTTTTTCCAATACAATTCCAAAACAACCGGCTTTTTCAAGTAAATGTGCATCTTCAACTAATTTATCGGCTTCTTTTTTATCTGTTGCCCTAACAACATAAGTTCCGAATTTATGAATTGATTGTGGAGTTAATCCTAAGTGACCCAAAATCGGAATACCTGCAGAAAGTATCCTGTCAACCGATTCGATGATTTCCTTACCACCCTCCATTTTTATGGCATTTGCACCTGCTTCCTTCATAATACGGATGGCTGAATGCAAAGCTTCTTTTGAATTTCCCTGATATGTTCCAAAAGGCAGGTCAACAACTACCAAAGCTCTTGAAACGGCACGCATAACTGCAGAAGCGTGGTAAATCATTTCGTTAAGTGTTATTGGCAATGTGGTTTTGTAACCCGACATCACATTTGATGCAGAATCACCAACGAGAATAATATCTATTTCTGCCTCATCAAGCAATCTTGCCATTGAATAATCATAAGCAGTCAACATTGCAATTTTTTCACCCTTCAATTTCATCCCCTGCAAAATGTGTGTTGTAACTTTGGTAACTATATTTGCTTTTGTCATGATAATTTTAATTTTAAAATTAATTTACAAACATACTGCAAATCTATATCAAAATGAATAATTTTTTCTATTTTTTACCGATGTGATAATTTATATAAAGTATTTCAATTTTATTTTATATTTTTGCAGGTATGAAAAAAATAAATCTCTTATTAGTAATTTTATTCACAGGATTACTTTTTAGTGCCTGTGAAACCGATGTTGATATAATTGCCGATTATGAAGATGTAACTGTTGTTTATGGATTACTGAACCAGGATAGCATAACATATCTGAAAATCAATAAAGCATTTTTAGGAGAAGGAAATGCACTGATTATGGCGAAAGTTGAAGATTCAAGCAATTATGCCGGAATGCTTGATGTTAAAATTGAAGAATGGGCAAGCGGCAACTTACTTAATACTTTTCAGTTGGATACAGTAACTATTGATAATAAAGAGCCGGGATTGTTTTATAATCCGTATCAAATATTATATAAAACCGAAGAACCTTTAAATGAGGATTTTAAATACAAATTAAAAATACAAGTCGGCGAAAAACAAGTTACTTCAGAAACCGAACTTGTACATGATTTTAGTATAACCAAACCAAGTGCAGGAAGCGCTTTTATAAAGTTTACTTACACATCTAAGTCTGCTGCTGAGTGGATATCTTCTAAAAACGGTAAAAGATATGAAGTAATAATCAGGTTTAATTTTATTGAGAAAAGTGTGAACGATCCTGATACTACATACAGGTATGTTGATTGGATTTTAGGAACAAGAAAATCCCAGTCATTGCAGGGTGGAGAAAGCATGGAAATCGCATATTTGGGAGAAGTTTTCTTTAGCATTTGTGAAAATAGTATCCCTTATGAAGACCTTGCAAAAGAAGCTGATGTTATTTTCAGGTACCCTGGAAATATTGATTTTATTTTCTCAGTTGCAGGTGAAGACCTTAATACTTACATTGAAGTTAATGAGCCATCAAACAGTATAGTTCAGGTAAAACCTGAATATTCAAATATCGTTAACGGTATTGGGGTTTTCTCGGCAAGATATAAAAAAATACGTTCCAAACTGCTTCATGCCGAATCATTTGCCTTATTGGAAGACCTAAACATTAAGTTTTATCATTTGAAATAATAAAATGTAACTAATCAGTTTATTAATCAATTCCTATTTTCTCCCGATAGATATCGGGGTTGAGGATAAATTTTAAGAATGTTGTAGGGGGTATAAAGGTATGAAGTACTAATACCCATATTCCCCTTATTCCCTTTATTTCCCCTATTTCCCCAGTTCAATAATAATATTACAATCTAAAATCACAAATCTAAAATCACAAATCACAAATCTAAAATCTTAACTCCCTGCCTTTTTGTCACAATATTTGACAGTTTTAATAAAAAAAACTTATATGATATTTTATCACGCAAGAATATTTAATTGAATTTAATTTGCGTATTATCAGTTTGTTATATAACAATTACAGATATCAGTTATCATTAATAAAATTTTAAGTTAATCTGCAAAATACTGATAATTAAAAGATGGCATAATCATTGACAAGAATATGTAAAATTTAAAAAAAATTATTAATAATCAAATAAAATTATATAAAAATGGGAAAAATTATTGGAATTGATCTTGGAACAACAAATTCATGTGTTGCAGTTATGGAAGGTAACGAACCTGTGGTTATTCCTAACAGTGAAGGAAGAAGAACCACCCCTTCAATAGTTGCATTTACAGAAAACAGTGAAAGAAAAGTTGGTGATCCTGCAAAACGACAGGCAATTACCAATCCTAAAAACACTATTTTCTCCATTAAACGATTTATGGGAGAAACTTATGATCAGGTTTTAAAAGAAGTTAAAAGAGTTCCTTTTGATGTAGTAAAAGGTGATAATAATACTCCAAGAATAAAAATTGG
>JAUWSB010000021.1 GCA_030610255.1 Bacteroidota bacterium | reverse complement strand
TGGTCATAAGGACTCCTTTTAGTCGTAAGGATTCACTTCGTTTCATTAGCCCGTATGATGCTCCCCCCATTTTTTCCATTGAGCCCTTTTATGCCCCTTTCTTAAATCAATTTGTTTATATCATCTTTCCCGGGTCAACCCATTCGGTAAATTGCTCATCGGTAACAAGGCCCAAATCAATTGCAGCTTCACGCAAGGTTGTGCCTTCCGTATGTGCTTTTTTAGCGATTTTAGCAGCATTTTCATAACCAATGTGAGTGTTAAGGGCGGTTACCAGCATCAATGAATTTTCAAGATTGTTTTTTATTTCCTGTTCATTGGCTTCAATTCCGGCTGCACAATTATCATTAAACGAAACACATGCATCACCTAACAACCTGGCAGCCATCAGTAAATTGTAAATCATAACAGGTTTAAATACATTCAATTGAAAATGTCCGTGAGTACCTCCGACAGTTATTGCAGCATCATTACCGATTACCTGGCAGCAAACCATTGTTAATGCTTCGCATTGGGTTGGATTGACTTTTCCGGGCATAATTGAAGAACCGGGTTCATTGGCAGGAAGAGAAATTTCTCCGATTCCGCATCTCGGCCCTGAACCCAAAAGACGGATGTCGTTTGAAATTTTTATTAAACTTACAGCTAAAGTTTTTAATGCACCTGATGATTCAACCATTGCATCGTGGGCTGCAAGAGATTCAAATTTATTTTCTGCCGTAATGAACGGATAAGCTGTAAGTTCGGCAATTTTTTCTGCAACCAGTTCGGAGTAACCCGGAGGTGTGTTAATACCTGTTCCGACAGCAGTGCCGCCTAAAGCCAGTTCCAGCAAATGATCAAGTGTACATTTTAATGCTTTTAATCCATGGTCAAGCTGGGAAACATATCCTGAAAATTCCTGCCCTAATGTCAAAGGTGTGGCATCCATCAAATGTGTTCTCCCGATTTTTACAGTATTCTTGAAATCTTCTGCTTTTTTTGCAAGAGTATTTCTTAATAATTCAACACCGGGAATAGTAATTTCTACAATTGTTTTATATGCAGCTATGCTCATAGCTGTTGGGAAAGTATCGTTTGATGATTGTGATTTATTTACGTCATCATTTGGGTGAACAAATTTTTCACCTTCGCCTAATTTACCACCTTTTAAAACATGAGCCCTGTTAGCAACAACTTCATTCATGTTCATATTTGACTGCGTACCTGAGCCGGTTTGCCAGATAACCAAAGGGAAATTATCATCTAATTTGCCTTCAATGATTTCATTACAAACGTCTGCAATCAAATCTGCTTTTTCCTTAGGTAACACTCCTAATTCGCAGTTGGTAAGTGCGGCAGCTTTCTTCAAATAAGCAAACGCCTTGATGATTTCAATTGGCATAGAGCCCTCTTCACCAATTTTAAAATTATTCTTTGAACGTTGTGTTTGTGCACCCCAATACTTTTCGGCGGGAACTTCAACATTTCCCATGGTGTCTTTTTCAATTCTTGTTTTCATTTTATATTATTTTTTAATTATGATTATTGATTGTTTTCTTCTATTAATTCTCTTTCAAATTTTTTAATTAAACCATTAATCTGTGCTTCTATATTATCGGTTTTTAATGAAAAAATATCAAGGTCTTTTTGATTGATATAACCCAGTTCGTATGAAATAAGCAAAAGAGTGTCGGTTTCAGCAATGGCATTTTGTGTCTTGATAAGAAAAATGTTTATTTCGCTTTTTATTTTTTATGGAAAATCCTTTTGAAATATTAGTTGGAATACTAATAACAATTTCTCTGAGTCTTGAAACCAAGCCTGAAAACTCATCTTCAGGAAAGCTGTTTGTTAGTATGTAAATATCTTTAACAAAAGAAATACTATCTTTCCAGACAGCTAAATTGGTATGTGTTTTTTGATGTTTCAATTAATATTTTTATCAATTCATAATTTATTACCAAACTCCATTAAATATGCTTTAATAAATTCATTTAAATCACCGTCCATAACTGCCTGAACATTTGACGTTTCATATCCGGTTCGTAAATCTTTAACCATTTTATATGGGTGCATAACATACGAGCGGATTTGTGAACCCCACTCAATTTTTTTCTTGGTTCCTTCAATTTCTGCCTGAGCTTCTCTTTTTTTTCTTAATTCTATTTCATAAAGTTGTGATTTAAGCATACGAATTGCTTTTTCACGGTTTTGACTTTGTGAGCGTGTTTCCTGACATTCAACAATAATTCCGGAAGGTTCATGCTTTAACCTTACGGCTGATTCAACTTTATTAACATTTTGTCCGCCCGGTCCGCTTGAACGAAATGTATCCCAGCTAATATCAGCCGTATTTACTTCAATTGTGATGTTATCGTCAATGATTGGATAAGCATAAACCGATGCAAAAGAAGTATGTCTTTTATTTGCAGAATCAAAAGGTGACAAACGTACTAACCGATGAACACCGTTTTCGCCTTTTAAATATCCGAAAGCAAAATCACCTTCAAATTCAATAGAAACGGATTTTATTCCTGCAACATCACCTTCGTGAATGTCAATTTCCTTAACTTTATATTTATTTCGTTCACCCCAGCGAATATACATTCTCATAAGCATTTCAGCCCAGTCCTGACTCTCTGTTCCGCCTGCTCCGGGATTAATATTAAGAATTGCACCTAACCTATCCTCTTCGCCACTAAGCATATTTAAAAATTCAAGATTCTCAATGAGCTTTAAAGTTTCAAGATAATGTTTGTTTAATTCCTTTTCTGTTCCCTCGCCCTCGTTAAAAAAATCAAAAATAATTACCAGATCATCGTAACTGCTTTTAGCTTTTTCGTAAGCAGTTGTCCATTTTTTTTTGTCCTTAATTGATCTAAGGATCACTTCTGCATTTTTAGTGTCGTTCCAAAATTCCGGCAAATGCGTAAGTTCTTCTTCTTCAGCTATATCTTTGTTTCTTTTATCAATGTCAAAGAAACCTCCTTAAGGCATCAAGCCTTTTCCTGATATCTTTTAATTCTTCTGCTGTAACCATAATTTATTAAAATTCAGATTTTGAAAATTTGGATGCAAATTTAAGGTTTTATTGTTATACTTTACAATAATAAAAAAGAAATTTAAAGTTGAAGAATATGATAACATTTGGAATATGGTAAGACTTGAGCCCGTTAATAAAGTCCGAAAGTTTAAACCTGCCCGTTCGTTCAGGCGGGTAAATATTAAAAATTACAAATGACATCCCGAAAGCTTTCGGGACCAAATTTCAAAACTTGTCCGTATGGATAAATTACAATGTTCAAAAATTCAATTGCCAAAACAGTTTCGGTCATCCATCCACCCATACGGGCGGACAAGTTTTGATCATTGATATTTGGAATTTATTTGTCATTTGTCCGCCCGACTGAAGGACTTCAGTCATTCGGGCGGGTTTTTTGTTATCCATACGGACAAGTTTTGGTGCTTTATTCAAGATTCGTTTGACTTTATATATAGACATTAAATCGTCTCATTTAACACTTTCCAAACAATTCCACGGCTATATCCTTTTGAAATTACATAAGCAGCAAGTTTTTGCATTCTTTTTTCAGGATTAGAAATTTTTATGGTTGCATCTTTTTTCGAAATGATCTCTTTAAGAGTATTAAGGTATTCTTCATCATCAATCTCATGTAAACCGATCTGAATGTAAATATCAGGGATTTGTTTTTTATTCATTTCGTTGATAATTTTGTTTTTACCCCATTTATTTATTCTGAATTTTCCTGATGCAAAAGCTTTAACATATCGTTCTTCATTAATAAAATCTGTTTTTTGCAGTTCCAGGATTATTTTTTCGATTTTTGCAGGTTGAACATTCCATTCATATAATTTATTTTTTATATCCATTATGCATCTTTCCTGATAATCGCAAAATTGTTTTATTTTCTCTAAAAGATAATTGTGGTCGGTCATGATTTTTTTCTATAAAGATACATAATTATTTCTAAAACAAGTTTTTCGAAGGAATCTTTTGGATAAAACTATATAAGTAGGATATAACACATGTAATTACGAATTATTTTATATGTATAATTGAATAACGGTAATGGTAATGGTTAGGAAGCCGGTTTGGGTAAAGGAAAAAGGTTAGGTGTATAAAAACTTTACCATTACCTCTAAACCAAACAGGCCTCTTAACCCTAACCCTATAACCTAAAAATAAATAAAAATAAAAATATTTAAGTTAACGCTAATGCGATGGCTATCGGTACAAGATTACAAATAAAAGTCTTTTCAAGAGTCTAATAATTCATCAACCAATTCCGGTACTCCTTCACCAGCTTTTTTCCTGATAATATTTAAATTTGAAATCAATTGAATGTTAGCTGCATTGGGATCAATTAAATATTTAGGTTTATTAGCTGAAACATGATTTATCAATCCTGCTGCGGGATAAACATTTAATGATGTTCCTATCACAATAAAAATATCGGCAGTCTGTGAAATCTGCATGGCTTTGGTTATGTTTGGAACCGTCTCACCGAACCAAACAACATGAGGTCTGAGTTGTGAACCTTTTTCGCAAAGGTCACCTTTTTTTAGCTCCCATCCTTTAATTTCATAAACAAGATTTTCGTCAACAGAACTTCTGGCTTTTTTAAGTTCTCCGTGAAGATGCAGAATGTTTTTTGAACCGGCTCTTTCGTGCAGATCATCAACATTTTGAGTTATTATTTGAACATTAAACTTTTCTTCTAATTTAACCAGAGCATAATGGGCCGGATTAGGTTCAACTTCATAAAGTTGTTTTCGTCGCTGATTATAAAATTCCAGTACCATGTCAGGGTTCTGTACCCAGGCAATGGGACTTGCAACTTCCTCAATCCTGTGTTTTTTCCACAGCCCGTTACTATCCCTGAAAGTTTTTACTCCACTTTCAGCACTTATTCCTGCACCTGTAAGGACTACGATTTTTATCATTTAAATAAATTTAATTTTAACAAATTTACAAAAATTCTTCTCATAAACTCATTTTAATATATCAGAATGTTGTAAATTTGTGCCCTCAAAAAAATTTCAATTAAATATAAATCATAACATTATTCATAAAATCTTTAAATTTAATAAATTATACAATGAAAGAAATTAATTTAACCCTTGACAATCTTAATGAGGTTTTTCCTGAAGATTTCACTCAAGAGCAAATTGCAAAAGCAAAAACACTGTTTTTAAAAAGATTATCAGAAAAAGCACATAAATTTTACGGCGGTAAGATACAGGTTATCCCAAAGGCATCGGTTCCGGGTTTTAACTGGTTCAATGTTTGGTACACTCCTGGTGTGTCAAAAATTTCTACAACAATCAGGGATGATAATGACACCTCGTTTCAACTGTCAAACAGGGGAAATCTGGTAGCTGTTGTTAGTGATTCGACCCGTGTACTTGGCGATGGCGATTGCACACCTCCGGGCGGATTGGGAGTTATGGAAGGGAAAGCATTTCTGATGAAATATTTAGGTGGTGTTGATGCAGTTGCACTTTGTGTTGACAGTAAAAATGAAAAAGGCGAAAACGACCCGGAAAAAATTATTGAGTTTGTAAAAATGCTTCAGCCAAGTTTTGGAGCCATTAATCTTGAAGATATTTCCCAACCAAATTGTTATAAAGTTCTCGACACTTTGCGTGAAGAATGTTATATTCCCGTTTGGCACGATGATGCCCAGGGAACAGCTTGTGTAACTCTTGCAGGGCTGTTAAATGCTTTAAAACTTGTTAACAAGAAATTATCTGATGTAAAAATTGTTATGCTCGGAGCAGGTGCATCCAATACAACAATCGCAAGATTACTAATCGCCGATGGTGCAGACCCAAAGAAATTTATCATATTTGACTCAAAAAGTTCGCTAAATACCGACAGGGAAGAGCTGAAAGCAGATAAAAGATTTTACCGCAAATGGGAACTCTGCGAATCAACAAATCCTTATAAAATTACAAGCTTTGATGAAGCAATGAAAGATGCAGATGTTTTGATTGCTTTATCAAAACCGGGACCCGACACAGTTAAACCTGAATGGATAAGTGTTATGGCAGATAAATCAATTGTTTTTACCTGTGCAAACCCTGTCCCTGAAATTTATCCTTATGCTGCTAAGGAAGCAGGTGCTTATATTGTTGCAACAGGACGCGGAGATTTTCCTAATCAGGTTAACAATTCACTTGGTTTCCCCGGCATCTTAAAAGGAGCTTTAATAGTCAGAGCTAAAAAAATTACCGATAATATGGCTATCAGGGCTGCTCATTCTTTAGCTGATTATGCTGAAAAACGTGGCATTGATCCTGAAAATATTGTCCCGACTATGGACGAAGCAGATGTATTCCCTGTTGAGTCTGCCGATGTTGCAATGCAGGCAATAAAAGATGGTGTTGCCCGAATTGAAATGACCTGGGACGAAGCTTATGAAATTGCTAAACGTGATATTAAATATTCCAGAGACCTGACACAGAAATTAACTGAAATGGGATTTATTGAGCCTGCTCCAAAGGAAATGCTTCAGGAAGCATTGAATTGGGCAGTTGAACAGGTTGTATGATGATTTGTTATTAAAACATTCCATTTCTCTAAAAGTAAAGATAGTAAAAAAAATTCAAATCAAGTCACTCTGAAAATAGTTAAGAGGTTATGGTTATGAAGCCCGTTTGGTTAGGAGGTTAGGGTTATGTGAAAAAAAACCTTACCATTAACTTAAGACCAAATAGGCATCTTTTCCTTAACCTTTCCCCTGAAAAATATTTGTATTTTTGCTCATTAAATTAATTAATATAAATAATTATGTATTCATATATTAAAGGAAAGCTGGTTGAGAAAAACCTTACCAATGTAGTAATTGAATCAAACGGGATTGGTTATTTAATAAATATTTCTCTTAATACTTATTCGTTATTGGGAGATGAAGAAAAATGCAAGCTATATACTCATTTTGTTGTACGTGAGGATGCTCAGTTGCTTTATGGCTTTGCCGAAGAAGAAGAAAGAAAACTTTTCCGCCACCTGATTTCTGTATCAGGTGTGGGAGCAAATACTGCACGACTGATACTTTCTTCATTATCGCCAAACGAATTATATGAGGCAATAATTAGTAATAATGTACCTGTATTGCAGTCAATTAAAGGAATTGGTAGTAAAACAGCCCAAAGAATTATTGTTGATTTGCGAGATAAGCTTGAAAAAGAAGGAATACCAACTGAAAAATTGGGAATTCAGCACAATACTAAGAAAGATGAAGCGTTATCAGGTTTGATAATACTTGGGTTTAATAAAAATACTGCTGAAAAAGCACTTAATAGAATTCTTCAAACTGAAAATAAAGATTTATCAGTAGAACAATTAATTAAAAGTGCTTTAAAAATTTTATAAGGTTTATAAGGCAAGGCAAATGCCGGAAGGGATTGTTTTGTCTTATAGTATTTTTATTAAATAACCTGATAATTTTGGATACTGAATAAATAAATTCCGGTTTTCTTTTGAAGCGACTAATTAAAAAATATTTTCTGAAATTTGTATTTATACTTTTTATTTCAGTTTTGGTATTGGGCTCCAGTGCTTCAATAGATAATAATTTTAATGAACAGACTTTTGATTTTTTCCCTCCCGACAGCATTGAAAATAATGATACAACATTAGTTATTCCACTTCCATATCCCTTTGAAGATGATGACGGAAGCCCATATTATGATCAAACTTCCAATCCTTTGTTTCTTGGTACTCCATCCAATATTACGTCTGAAATAATATATGATCCAAAAACTAACCAGTATATTTTTACTAAAAAAATTGGTGATTTCTATTACAGAAATCCAACTTTTATGACTTTTGATGAATATCGTGAGTTTGATTTAAGTACATCTATCAGTGATTACTGGAAAGAAAGATCAATTACTTCGGGGATGGATTCAAAGACAGGTATCATACCTCAGATTCATATTGGCGGAGAAGCATTTGACAGGATATTCGGAGGCAGCACCATTGATATCCGTCCACAGGGTTCTGCCGAATTGATTTTTGGAGTTTTAGCCAACAATAGAGATGATCCTACTTTGAATGTAAGACAAAGACGAACTGTGAATTTTGATTTTCAGGAAAAAATTCAAATGAATGTAATTGCCAAAATTGGTGATAAAATTGAATTTAAAACAAATTATAATACTGAGGCAACATTTGAATTTGAAAATAAATTAGCCCTGAAATATGAAGGTAAAGAAGATGAGATCATTAAAATAATTGAGGCCGGTGATGTTTCAATGTCTTTGCCAACAACTCTTATTACAGGTTGTCAGAGTTTATTTGGTATTAAAGCAAGACTGCAATTCGGGCGAACTACCGTTACCAGTATTTTTTCTCAACAGGAAAGCGAAACTTCAACGATTACTGTTCAGGGTGGGGCACAAACCAATGAATATAGTTTAACCGCAGTTGATTATGAAGAAAACAGACACTTTTTTATAGCCCAGTATTTCAGGGATGATGTGACTGACAGTGAAGGAAAAATCAGTAACCGTTATAATGAAGCACTGAAAAATCTGCCGATAATAGCTACTAATATTAATATTATCAGGATGGAAGTTTGGGTAACAAATATTGGTGCGGCTGTAACCGAAAACCGTAATATTGTTGCGTTTACCGATATTGGTGAATACAAGCCCTATAATAAGGAAATTAATCCTATACAAGGTCATGTTATGCCGTCCAATTATTCTAATGATCTGTTAATTCGTATGGATACAGCTAAGATCAGGAATATTAATACAGTAACGAATTATCTGATTGGCGACCCGTTTGGAATAGGTAAATCAGGATATTTTGTTTCAGGCGGGGATTTTGAAAAAGTTGAAAGTGCCAGAAAACTTAAACCATCCGAATATAATTATAACAGCAAACTGGGATTTCTCTCTCTGAATACAAACCTTAATTCCGACCAGGCTTTAGCTGTTGCTTTTCAATACACAAAAATTGGTGATACAGCTGTTTATCAGGTAGGTGATTTTTCTGATCAAGGAATAAACGCCCCTGCCTGCCTTACTGTTAAATTATTGAAAAGTACTACATTAAATACCAAAAATCCTATGTGGGATTTAATGATGAAAAACGTTTATTCGCTTGGTGCATATCAGGTGAACAGGGAAGATTTTATCCTTAACATTTTTTATTCAGGTAATAAAAACGGCGTTCCAACTGCCTATTTTACCGAAGGTGATGAAAATATTAAAGGTGTACCTCTTCTCCATTTATTTAACTTTGATAATTTAGACCAAATGTTGAATCCGATAAAAGACGGTGATGGTGTTTTTGACTTTATTGACGGAGCAGCACAAAATGGTGGTACAATTCAATCTTCAAACGGAAGGATATATTTTACAGTACTGGAACCTTTCGGAAAATACCTGAGAAATCTGTTCGGCAATGATACGGTTCTTGCAAATATATATGCCTATGATTCATTATATACTATGACTAAAACCGGTGCCGAACAATATCCCGATAAAAATAAATTCCTTATTGATGGATTTTATAAATCTTCTACAAGTAACGAAATTTCGTTAAATGCTTTAAATGTTCCGAGAGGTTCGGTTACTGTTACTGCCGGAGGAATACCATTAACAGAAAATGTTGATTATACTGTTGATTATACTTTAGGAAGAGTACGAATTATTAATGAAGGAATTCTAAATTCAGGAACACCAGTATCTATAAAGCTTGAAAGCACATCGCTTTTTAATATACAAACAAAGCGACTGATGGGAACACATATTGATTATGCCTTCAGTAAAAATATAAATTTTGGTGCAACTATCATGAATCTAACTGAACGACCCTTAACCCAAAAAACTAATTACGGTGATGATCCGATTTCAAATACTATCTGGGGTTTTAATTTCGGTTTTGAAAAGGAATCAAGATTTATAACCAAAATGGTGGATAAGATACCATTAATAAATACAAAAACGGTTTCAAAGATCACTGTTGACGGCGAATTTGCCCACTTTATACCCGGTCATTCAAGAGCTATCGGTAAAAGCGGCACATCTTATATTGATGATTTTGAAGGAAGCAAATCAACCATTGACCTTAGAAATATCGGTACATGGTTTTTAGCCAGTACACCTCAACATCAATTGGATTTATTTCCCGAAGCAGTACCATCCGAAGGAATTAATTATGGGAAAAACAGGGCAAAATTAGCATGGTATGTTATTGATCCATTGTTTTACGACAGATCAGGAAACCTGAAACCTCCGAACATCAGTAAAGGCGAACTTTCAAAAAGTTCAGTCCGCCAGATTTTAGAAACGGAAGTATTCCCAAATAAGGATATTCCAAGTGGTGTTCCTACAAATATAGCTGTGTTTAATATGGCTTATTATCCTGAGGAAAAAGGACCTTATAATTTTGATGCAGAAGGTGTTTCGGGTCTTACTTTTGGTATTGATCAGGACGGAAATCTCAAAGTTCCTGATTCACGCTGGGGCGGTATAATGAGAAAAATTGAGTCAACGGATTTTGAAGAAATAAATGTCGAATATATTGAGTTCTGGATGATGGACCCCTTTACTGAAGACCCTCATAATTCAGGGCAGTTGTATTTTAACCTCGGAGATATTTCGGAGGATATTTTAAGGGATTCAAGGAAAAGTTACGAAAACGGTTTGCCAACATCTGCAGATGTGAAAGATGTTGACACAACAATGTGGGGGCGGGTTCCGACAATTCAGGCATTAGTTGAATCGTTTGACAATGAAGAGGATTCACGCCCGTATCAGGATATTGGATATGATGGTTTGATGGATGAAGATGAAAGAACGTTCTTTAAAGATAATCCGTTCAATAATAACTATCTTATTGATATTGAAAATATGTATGGATTGAATTCCAGAGCATACCAAAATGCATATCAAGATCCTTCGTCCGACAATTATCATTATTTCAGGGGTACTGATTATGATGATAACAGTAAATATGAAAGCATTCTTGAAAGATATAAAATGTATAACGGACCCGACGGAAACTCACCTACTGATAAGCAAAACCCTGAAAACTATCCAACAGCAGCAACTACTATTCCTAATGTTGAAGATATCAACAGAGATAATACTTTAAGCGAAGCTGAAAGATATTTTCAATACAAAATCGACCTTGCACCCGATAAAATGAAAGTAGGTGAAAATTATATTACCGATGTTTATCATGCTCAGGGTATTCCATTGCCAAATGGTGAAATAGGTAATGTAAAATGGTATCAGTTTAAAATTCCTGTCAGCCAGCCTGATAAAGTTATCGGTAACATTCAGGATTTTAAATCAATACGTTTTTTACGTATGTTTTTTAAAGGATTTGAGAAACCTATTGTAACCCGTTTTGCAACTTTTGAACTTGTAAGGGGTGAGTGGAGGAAATACAATCATTCGCTTTTGGCTCCCGGTGAATATGTACCGAATGATATTCAAAGCCAGACCATTTTTGATATTAGTGCGGTAAATATTGAAGAAAATGGTAAAAGATATCCAATTCCATACGTAGTTCCACCCGGAATAGAAAGGGAAATAAATCTTGGCACAACAAGTCTTACACGTTTAAATGAACAGTCAATGGTTTTGAAAGTTACTGATCTGATTGATGGAGATGCAAGAGGAGCATATAAAACCACTGATTTTGATTTTCGCCAGTATAAAAAGCTTAAAATGTTCGTTCATGCTGAAAAACTAAAAGAAAATGAAGACCCTGAATATGGTGACCTGACTGTTTTTATTCGTTTAGGGTCGGATTTTACCGAGAACTATTATGAATATGAAATCCCGCTTACTTTCACTCCCTGGGGAACTTCCGCTTCCGACCCATATGGAATCTGGCCAGAAGCAAATAATTTTGATATTGACCTTGATGAACTGGTTCAGGTAAAGCACAACAGGAACATAAAAATGCGAACCTCAGGTACAACAGTATCTCCTTCTTTTCCATACGTGGAATATCAGGGAGCAAATAAAATTACAGTTCTCGGAGTGCCAAGTATCAGCGATGTAAAAGCTATTTTGATTGGAGTTAGAAATCCTAAGCAAAATTCGCTTACCAGTAGTAATGATGACGGAGACCCGAAAAGTGCGGAGATTTGGGTAAATGAATTGCGTCTTTCTGATTTTAATAAAAAAGGCGGTTGGGCAGCAACTGCAAGAGTGGCTGCAAACCTTGCCGATCTGGGTAGAATAGTGATTTCAGGAAATTACAGTACACCCGGATTTGGAAGTATTGAAAAGAAAATTAACGAGACACAAAAAGAAACAATTTCACAATTTGATATATCCACCGATCTGGAACTTGGAAAATTTTTTCCCGAAAATTCAGGTGTTAGGATCCCTCTTCACTTTGATTATTCCGAGTTAAGAAGTAATCCTGAATATAATCCCTTAGATCCTGATATAAAATTAAAAGAAGATATTAAATCGTACAACCTTGAGGATAAACAAGATTCTATTAAAAAAATTACCCAGGATTATGTCCAGCGAAAAAATATTAACTTTATCAATGTCAGAAAAGATAGAACAGGATCTGCCAGAAAAGCGCGTATTTACGATTTTGAAAATTTTGATTTTACGTATGCCTATTCCGAAATCTATATGCGAAATATAGATGTGGAATTTGATTTACAGAAAAATTATTCAGGTGGATTTGGATATAATTTTACAACTAGTCCTAAAAATATAAAACCGTTTAACAAATCAAAGTTCCTTTCAAAATCAGGTTATTTTGCCCTGATCAAAGATTTTAACTTCTATTATTTACCTAAGGCTCTATCATTCCGGACAGATATGAACAGATTACATAATCAGAAAAAATACCGGAACAAGAGCAAAGGTCTTATTCCTATGAAGACATTTTATGTTAAAACATGGGATTGGAACAGAAATTATAGTCTTAAGTTTGACCTTGCTCAGTCACTTTCACTTGAATATTCGGCAATGGCTAATGCATATATTGACGAACCACAGGGAAACCCCGAAAAAGGTACTTCTGAATATAAACGAAATAAAGATACAATAATTGATGAAATTTTAAGCTTTGGGACAATAAACCGTTTTACACAAGCATTAATCATAAATTATAATATCCCGGTAAATAAAATCCCTTTATTTGACTGGATAAATGCAAGAGCAAGTTATCAGAGTAATTATTCATGGACTGCGTCACCGAAATCCATACAGAATCAACTTGGAAATCAAATTGAAAATTCAAACACAAAACTTCTAAATGGCGAATTTAACTTAACAAAGTTATATAATAAAATTCCGTATCTGAAAAAGCTTGATGAGAGTAATAAAAGAAGAAGAAGTTCGGTTAGTCGACCGCGAAGAAATATACCTGAACCCGAACCTGATCAACAAAACGATACAACCGAATCCAAACCAAAGGTTAATTATTTTAAAATTATTGGCGACCAGATATTGAAAATTTTAACCGGTTTTAAAAAGGGTTCAATAAATTATACCGAAACCAGTGGGACATTTATACCCGGCTTTTTCCCTCAACCAAGTGCCTTTGGTAATAACTGGAATTATACACCCGATACATCCATATTTAGAGACCCGGATGTTTTCGGGGGCAGTTATCCAAAAAGTCTTGCCCCGGGAATAGGTTTTGTTTTTGGTGACCAACGGGATATCAGGAATGATGCTTTCAGATATGGCTGGATTTCGCCCGATACTTTATTGAATCAGGCTTATGCCACTAAATTTACAAGCAGTTTAACTATGAGGGTCACATTTGAACCTTTACCGGATTTTCGTGTTGAAATTACAGCCGACAGGGCATATTCAAAAAACCATGAAGAATACTATCGCGCAGACAGCTTAGGACGTTTTAATTCTTACTCACCCATTGACAGAGGTAGTTTTAGCATGTCGTATATTAGCTGGGGCACAGCTTTCGTTAATGATAATAAGGAGAATATTTCCGGAAATTTCGAGAATTTCTTGGCTTACAGAGTTGAAATTGCCGAACGTCTTGCCCATGAAAACCCCAATTGGTCGGGAAATTATATTGAAGATACTATTACTAAAGAATATTTTCCTGAGGGTTACGGACCAACTTCCCAGGAAGTGCTATTGCCATCGTTTCTGGCTGCATACAAAGGTAGTGGACCCGGTAAAATAACATTAAACAAATTCCCGACAATACCTTTGCCAAACTGGAGAGTTACATATACCGGCTTAACAAGGATTAATTTTTTACAACAGCACTTTAATAAAATTTCTCTTTCGCATTCATATCGTTCAACATACAGCATAGGTTCATATTCATCTTTTATTGATTACAGGGAAAAAGACGGGTATTCTTCTATGTATTATGCAAATGGTACTGATTTTATACCCAAATACGATATTGGTCAGGTTACAATTATTGAGCAATTCAGCCCCTTGTTAGGAATTGATATGCAATGGAAAAACAGTATGTCAACAAGAATTGAAATAAAAAAATCACGGAATCTTTCATTAAGTTTTATTAATAATCAGTTGACAGAAGTGATTAGTGATGAGCTTATTGTGGGTTTGGGCTATAAATTTAAAGATGTTTCTTTCTCAATTAAATCAATAGGTGGCGGAGGAAGAAAACAAAGATTAAAAAGCGATTTGGATATTAAAGCAGATTTTTCAATAAGAAGTAATAAAACTATCATAAGAAGAATTGATGAAAACAATAATCAGGTTTCAGCAGGTCAAAAAATAATTTCAATCAATACCTCGATTGATTATGTAATCAACCAAAAATTTAATATCCGATTATTCTTTGATAAAATCATAAATAATCCCTTTGTTTCTTCTCAATATCGCAATTCAACTACAAATGGAGGCATAAGCTTAAGGTTTACATTGAATCAATAAAAAATATTTTTTATTTAATAAAAATGTAATTTTGGACGTTTTAAAAATAAAATTCTTTTACAATGAATATACCAGATAATTTAAAGTACACAAAAGACCATGAATGGCTTAAAATTGAAGGAAATGAAGCCCTTATTGGAATAACCGATTTTGCCCAGAACGAACTTGGTGATATTGTTTTTATTGAAGTGGAAACAGAAGGCGAAACTCTGGATAAAGAAGAAGCTTTTGGAACAATTGAAGCCGTTAAAACCGTTTCGGATATGTTTATGCCTGTTGGCGGAGAAGTTATTGAATTTAACTCCAAATTAGAGGATAAACCTGAGCTTATAAATCAGGATCCATACGGAGAAGGCTGGATAATTAAAATTAATATCACAAATACTGATGAAATTGATGATTTATTATCGGCCAAAGAATATAAGGAAATTATTGAGGGATGATCTAAACATAAATAATGTTTATAAAAAATAATTGGCCAGGTATTTTATGGGGTGTTATTATTTTAATCATTACAGGAATACCCGGTAAATATTTCCCAAAAGTCACTACTTTCTGGGACTGGCTTTCGCCAGATAAAATCGTTCATTTATTTATGTTTTCAATATTTGTTTTGCTTTTAAATATTGGATTTAAAAAGCAATATACTTCTGCTAAACAACGTTTTATTTACATAATAGTATCTTTGTTAATTGGCATAGTATTTAGTGGATTAACTGAAATTTTGCAAAGATTTATTTTTGTCGGAAGAAACGGAAATATATATGATTTTGCCGCAAATACAGCCGGATGCTTTTTAGGTGCTTTGTTGTTTTATGTTTTTTTAGAAAATTTTTTAAGAAAAAAATTGATTCTATAAAAAATATTTAATAATTTAGCTGTTTATTTATACTAAGATTATAATTTAAATAAAATAATTATGGATGCAAAAAAATCACCAAAAGCTGACCTTGAATCAAAAAAGGTTGTATTTACACAAATTGGTCTTATTATAACTTTAGCAATTGTTTTGTTTGCTTTTAATTGGAAATCTTATGAGAAAAGGGAAATTGATTTAACTCAACGTGAGATAGTTGAAATTCCTGAGGAAATCATTCCAATTACCGAACAAAAAGTTAAACCTCCTCCTCCTCCCCCTCCAAAACAGGTAACGGTTATTAATATTGTAGATGATGATGTTGAAATTGAAGATGATATTGAAATTGATGCCGAAGCTGATCAGGATACTGAAATTGAAGAATACATCCCTATAGAAGTGGATGATGATGAAGAAGTTGAAGAAGCCCAAATTTTTACCGTAGTTGAATCCATGCCATCATTTCCCGGAGGGGATAAAGCAAGGATAAGGTTTTTAAACGAAAATATTGAATACCCCACAATGGCAAGAGAAAGTGGAATACAAGGAAGAGTTTATGTAACATTTGTTGTTGAAAGAAATGGTTTGGTTACTGATGTAAAAATTTTAAGAGGCATAGGCGGTGGATGTGATGAAGAAGCCATCAGGGTTGTAAAAGCAATGCCTAGATGGATACCCGGAAAACAAAGAGGAAAACCGGTTAGAGTCCAGTTTACCTTGCCTATCAAATTTACACTTCAATAAATATTTTTTTAAGCCCCGATTTTTTCGGGGCTTTTTTTTTAACCATAAGAAATTATATAAATATCTATGTTCTTTGGTTTACTATCGCTATTATTCTGGCAGGGTCTTTGGTGTAATATTAATGAATAATTAAAACATATAATTATGAAAACAAAAAAATCACCAAAGAAAGACCTTGAATCAAAAAAGCTAATATTTGCCCAAATAGGTCTTATTATAGCATTGGGACTTGTTTTGGTTGCTTTTGAATGGAAAAGCTATGATAAAAAAGAAATTGAAGTGTGGAAACGAAAAGTAAGTGAAATTCCTATGGATATCATTCAGATTACCGAACAAAAGGATAAACCATTACCGGTACTACAAAAACAAGTAACGGCTCTTAATATTATTGATGATGAAGATGAAATTGAAGATGACACTATTGAAATTGATGCCGGAGCCGACCAGAATACAGAAATTGAAGAATATGTTCCTGTTGATATTGAAGAAGAAGAAGATTTTGATGATGATGAAATATTTGTCGGAGTTGAATCACAACCATCCTTTCCCGGAGGTGATATAGCAAGAATCAGGTTTTTGTATGAGAATATTCAATATCCTGCCATGGCAAAAGAAACAGGAATACAAGGAAGAGTTTACATAACATTTGTTGTTGAAAGAGACGGTTCTATTACTGATGTTAGATTATTAAAAGGTATAGGCGGTGGATGTGATGAAGAATCTATTCGTGTTGTTAAAGCCATGCCTAAATGGATACCCGGAAAACAAAGAGAGAGACCCGTAAGAGTGCAGTTTGTTTTGCCAATAAAATTTACACTCCGGTAAAAGACACTTTTTAATCCGAATCCCCTTGAAAATATCCAGGCACAGGAATATCAAGCATGGTTTTGAGTCCTGGTGTTGCCTTAACGATTGAGCGGATTACATTAATTGTTATTGCACAGGTAGCTGTATCACCATTTATCCCACCCGGAATACTTGACTTGATAGTCGGAATACCTGTTATTTCAATAGTATCAAACGATTCTTTTTCGCCTACTGCTGCCCGAAAACGAAGTTGAATAACTTCTTTTTTATCAATAAAACCACGACCAATCTGTTCAACTCCACAAGCCATGCCTTTATTTATCTTAATATAACCTGATGTAATTGTTTGCCGGGCAAAAATCGGTTTTAAACTTTCTGTAACATTATTAAGTTCCCAGTTCATACTGTGTGCTATCAAATGTATGGATTCAACCAGACCAACATGTCGCAGTGTTCCTTCTGCAACTTTTTCTTTAAACTGTGTTCGGGTTAGTCCTGCACCTATCTTTTGTTGAAAAGGAATACGCCTGTTGGAAGCATCCAAAAAACGTGTAATCTTAATTTTGTTAACCTTTTGACAAACCGATGATAGAACACACGGTAGATAGTCCATCAGGAATCCGGGATTAACGCCGGTACCAATACATGCCACTTTGTATTTCTTACAAATTGTATCAATTCGTTTTGCTATTTGTGGATGTTCTTGCCAGGGAAATGAAAGTTCCTCGCATGTTGAAACAATATTCATTTTTGCTTTTGCTAGCTCCTCAATTTGTTTTTCAATTGCTTTAATGCTGGAAACAGTCGTAAGAATTGCAACATCAGCATTTTTATTTTTTATTGCAGATTTTAAATCCTTGCAAACTATAGTCCCAAGCGGTTTTAACAAACAAAGTACTCCTAAATCTTTACCAACAAAATCAGGATTTGTATCAACAGCAGCAACGAATTTTATGTCTTTGCGTTCCAAAGCAAAATGAACAATTTTTTTTCCTAAAGGACCAATTCCGATTTGGACGATTTTTAGCATCTCACTTTTTTAATAATTACAAACTGCCATTATTCACTAAGCGGGCAAAATGCTCAAATGACCTGTCAAAAGTTCTTTCGGCATTATCCGGGAAGCAACATGCCGGAAGCTCACGGTATTTCAAATGATAGCTTATACATTCGCAACAAATACCTTTACGGGAACAAGGCTCGTAAGTGCAGTTGCATGATTTTAAATTCCGTGATTTATTACATTCCATAAGTCAAATGTTTTATTAATGAAACTTAATATTTCTCTAAATAGTGCCTCTAAAAAAACTCAGTATTTTTGGTGTGGCTTTTAAGAAGGCGTCAAGAACGTCCCGATAATTATCGGGATGCGAAGTGTTTAAAATCAGGAGTCCGTACGGATGACTGGTTTTAAATACGAGCATAACGAAGTTATTGACGTTTTCTTAGAGCCACTAAATAGCTAAGTTAAGAATATTATTTAATATTATTAAAATAATCAAACACAATTTGTGCCTTTGATTTTCCAATAACTTTCTGTAATTCTTCAATTGATGCTTTTTTAATGTTTTTAACCGACCGGAGTTTTTGAAGCAGTTTTTGAGAAGTAGAATAACCGATTCCGTCAATTTCGGTTAAAACAGATTTTATTGTCCCTTTTTCTCTTTGTTTCCGGTGATGAGTAATACTAAAGCGATGGGCTTCATCACGCAATTGCTGAATTATCTTTAGGGTCTCGGATTTTTTATCAATATATAATGGCAGGGAATCTTCAGGGTAAAATATTTCTTCTAACTTTTTTGCAATGCCGATAATACTTATTTTGCCTCTTAAATTTAATTTTTCAAGACTTTTTAAAGCAGCGCTTAGCTGACCTTTTCCACCGTCAACAACAATTAATTGGGGCAATGGCTTTTTCTCATCAAGCAGACGTTTATAACGCCTAAAAATAATTTCTTCCATTGAAGCAAAATCATTCGCACCTTCAACAGTTTTAATGTTGAAATGCCTGTATTCTTTTTTAAATGGTTTTGTGTGTTTAAAAACAACCATTGCTGCAACCGGATAATCACCCTGAATATTTGAATTATCAAAACATTCAATATGAACCGGGAGTTCCTTCAATCGCAGGTCTTTCATCATCCCGTTCAGAATTCTTTTAGTGTGTCGTTCAGGGTCAATTAAATCTTTCTGTTTTTGTCTTTCAAGTTTGAAATATTTTGCATTTCTTTCGGATAGTTCAAGCAGATGTTTTTTATCCCCGCGTTTGGGGATTATGAATTTTGTTTCAGGAATTTCATATTCTATTTTAAAAGGTATAATTATTTCGGGTGCGTTACTGCTGAATCTTTTACGAAAATCAGTAAT
>JAUWSB010000161.1 GCA_030610255.1 Bacteroidota bacterium | reverse complement strand
TTGCACTTTCGGCGAGGGAAATATAGAACAGACAAACTGGGGTAAACTGGCATTTACACTTATAGATTTGAAAGATAAAAAATCAGTCAGGATAGTAATAAAACCAAAGCTTCAAAAGAAATTACTTGATTCGGAATTTATGAAACTACGTTCACGGGGAATAAAGCCTGAAGATATTGACTCCCAAATCGTCAATCCCTTGATCCAAATGGTAATGACTTTACCTGAAAATGAGCTAATGACCGTTGGCAAAATAAAAGAAACTGACTTTAAGTCACCTAAAGGTACTTTTAATTTAGTTATTTGTGAGGAATGCGGTGAAGGTGTTTTTGAAAATGCCATCCGTTACAGAAACGGAAAATTTATTTGTCAATCTTGTTTTAATAGCTTTTAAATTCAAAATTATAAATGAAATTAGAACATATAGCAATATCAATTGATGATTTTGTTGAAATTAAGAATTTTTATCACAATATTCTCGAAATGAATGAAGTAAGAAACTTTATTTTAAACAAGGCTCTTGCTTTAAAAATTTTTGGGATAAAAGAGAAATAAATTTGTATTAATTAATAATCAACGGAGGAAAATATTATGGAAAATTTATTGAATTTGTATGATGATTTAAACTGGGAAAATGCAGATGAATATTCCAGTGGAACAAAAAGAAAGATATTAAGAGATGAAAATGGTGCTAGAACAGTTCTGTTAAAATTGCCAAAAGACTTTTATATGGCTCCGCATTCACACATTACTACCGAGCAAAATTTTGTACTTGAAGGAGAATATATAAGCAATGGTAAGTCCTTTTCGGTAGGGTCATACCAAATTTTCTCGCCAGGTGATGAACATGGACCATTTGAATCAAAAAACGGAGCTTTAATCCTGGTTATCTGGGATCCGATAAAGTTATAAAAACAAAATAATAACAAATATTAATACAATAACAAATAAAAAAAATGGATAAAATTTACCCTGATTCAGGTGTTGAATTGTCAAAATTTACAGCGAAACATTATGATAAGGTAATGAATGTTGCTTCTTTTGGTTTATATAAACCTTTTATAAAGAAAGCAATTTCAAATTTATATATTAAACAAAACGATAAAATACTTGACTTGGGATGCGGAACCGGGCGAAATATTTTATTAATGAATAAATATGTGTCTGATAATTCATTACTTACAGGTTTAGATATTTCTGAAGATATGGAAAAGCAATTTAATTTTAATTGTAAACAATTTTCAAATATTAAATTCATAAATAAAAGAATTGATCAACCGTTTGAACTTGATCAAAAATTCAATAAAATTTTTATCAGCTTTGTGATACATGGTTTTCCTCATGAAATAAGAAAAATTATTATTAAAAATGCTTATAATCATTTAAACGCAGGAGGAACCTTTAATATTCTTGATTTTGCTGAATTTGATATGGATAAAATGCCCTTTCATCATCGTATAATCTTTAAAAAAATAGAATGTAAGTATGCTTTTGATTTCATTAAAAGAGACTGGAAAAATATTTTGGAAGAATATGGTTTTGATAATTTTAAGGAAAACTTTTATTTTAAAAAATATGTACGATTGCTTAAAGCCGAAAAACTATGATAAATAAATTTGTAGAAAACGAATTTCCGCTTTTGAAAATAAGTTTTTAAAGAGAATTAAAAAAAAATGTTTGTGCTCTGTTAAATAACAAACAAATTTCAGATAGTATTGAGACTATTCAAAAAAATATTGATATCATTATTAATGAATGGGAAAAAGGAGAAAGCAGAAGCTATATTAATTTAAAATATAAATAATGAAATTAGAACATATTGGATTAACTATTTCAGAATCTAAAGAAATTAAAGATTTCTATATCAATATACTTGGAATGAGAGAAGTAAAAACCTTTGTTTTAAATAAGATTTTAGCTCAAAAAATATTTGGTATAAACAAAAATACTTCTGCTTTCTTTTTACAGAAAAATGATTTGTTTTTGGAAATATTTGTAACAGATGAAAAGTTAAAACAAGGATTTAATCATATTTGTCTAACAATAAAAGACAGGGAAACTCTTGTTACAAAAGCAGAAGCCCAAAATTATGAATGTATCCGTATAGAAAGAGATATTTTCGATTTAATATTTATTAAGGATAAAAGTGGGAATATTTTTGAAATAAAAGAAATGTAATTAACAAATCATATATCAAGATAAAATGCCAAAAACAAAACCATTTGATAATCATTTGAAAGAATACGAAAGATGGTTTGTTGATAACCATTATGTTTTTCAATCTGAATTGAATGCTGTTAGAAAAGCAATTCCTCTTGGAAAAAAAGGAGTTGAAATTGGTATAGGAAGTGGAATTTTTGCTCAACCCCTTGGAATAACTACAGGAATTGAACCCTCAAAAGCAATGCGGGAAAAAGCAAAAACAAGAAATATTAATGCTGTTGATGCTGTTGCAGAAAATTTGCCATATCCCGATTCATGTATAGATTTTGCATTAATGGTCACAACTGTCTGTTTTTTGGATGACATTTATCAATCTTTTTATGAAGTAAATAGAATTTTAAGTACTAATGGTTGTTTAATTATTGGGTTTGTGGATAAAAATAGTCACTTGGGGAAAATATATATGGATCATAAAGATGAAAGTATTTTTTATAAAAATGCAACATTTTATTCAACAAAAGAATTATTGGGAATATTAAAAAATACGGGATTCGAAATCAAAAGTGTTTATCAAACTCTCTTTGGGAAATTGGATGAAATAAATAAAGTTCAGGAAGTAATAACTGGCTATGGAAAAGGCAGTTTTGTAGTAATAAAAGCAAAAATAAAATTAAAATTATGAATATTTCTAACAGAGTAAATCAATTAAAAAAATCTGCAATTCACGAAATGACAAGATTATCAAAACAATATGATGATGTTGCTTTTTTATCTTGGGCAAAACCAACTTCAGGAACTCCCAAACATATTAATGATGCAGCTATATATGCAATTAATAATGGATTAACCGGAGGATATTCTCAAAGTGAGGGATTGCCCGAATTAAGAGAAGAAATTGTAAAGAAGCTCAAACGGGATAATAATATTGAGGCAAATATTAATCAAATAATTGTAACTGTCGGAGCAATTGAAGGATTAGCTGTATCGGTTATGGCAACAATTGATCCGGGTGATGAAGTAATTCTTCCAACGCCAACATATTCAACTCATATTACACAGGTTCGGCTTGCTTCCGGTATACCTGTTTTAGTTCCTTTAATTGAAGAAAACAATTTTGCTTTGGATACAAAAGCTATTCAAAAAGCAATTACGCCCAACACAAAAGCAATAATGTTCTGCAGTCCGAATAATCCAACCGGTACGGTTTTTTCAGAAGAAGATCTTCGTAAATTGGCAGAAATTGCTCTTGAAAATAATCTCACTATTATTACTGACGAAGCGTATGAATATTTTGTTTTTGATGATAATAAACATTTTAGCATAGCTTCAATACCTGAGATGAAAAAAAACGTTATAACAAATTATACTTTCACCAAAACTTATGCAATGACAGGGTGGCGCATTGGCTATCTTCATGCTGATGAAGAAGTTCTTACCCAGGTTAAAAAAGTTCATATTCCGTTTTCTATTTGTGCTCCCGTAGCTTCACAATATGCAGCAATTGCCGCTTTAAAAGGAAGCCAGGAATGTGTTGAGGAATTCAGAATGCTATATTTAAAAACCAGAAATCTTATGTGTGAACGATTGGATAATTTAGATTCTGTTTTTCAATATAGTAAGCCAGGTGGTTCTTATTTAATGTTCCCGAAAATTCTGGGAGAAAGAGGAGATGATTCAATTGTTTTCAGTAAAAATTTATTAAAAGAAGCCAGAGTTTCTACAACTCCCGGTATTGCATTTGGACCAACAGGCGAAAATCATATCAGGCTTTCATTCTGTGTTCCGGAAGACATGATTAATAAAGCTTTTGATAGAATGGAAAAATATTTTGGATTTTAGATTTTGGATTTATGAGTCCAATTTAAAAAGCCATCGGATGACTTTTATTCAAAAATCGTCAAAATAATAAAACTGTTTATCAATTAATTAGAAAGTCATCCGATAGCTATCATTGCAAAATACAAGTAGAAAAATAAAATGAGAATTAGTAATTTGAATAAAGAAATACAAAAATGTAAAAAATGCAAACTATATGAAACACGAATAAATATTCTTACAGGTGAGGGAAATCTTAATGCCAAACTTATGTTGATTGCTCAAGCTCCCGGAGAAAATGAAGACAAGGATGGAAAAATGTTTATTGGTCCTTCCGGGAAGATACTTGATGAATTATTTAAAGATGCAGGTATTTTAAGACGAGAAATTTACATGACTAATTTGATTAAATGTATGCTCCCAAAAAACAGGAAACCAAAACAAGATGAAATTCAGGCTTGCAGTCAATATTTAGATAAAGAGATAGAATTGATAAACCCAAAGGTAATAGTTCCTTTAGGTTACTATGCCACACAATATATTTCGAAAAAATATGAAATCATTATGACTCAATCTAAATCCGAAGCTTTCGGCAAACTCTTTTTAGCTAACAATATAAAAATATTTCCCTTATCACATCCTGCTTCTCTTATTTATAACGAATCATTTAAAAGTAAGATGGTAAATGATTACAAGAAGTTAAAAATATTATCACAAGATTGTAAATGGTATCAGGTTTGCCCCATGAAATTCTTTTATGAAAAAGGTAAACTTGACAAAAAATGGATAGAACTGTATTGTAAAGGAAATTGGCAGGATTGCGTTCGTTTTTATAAAGAAGAAAATGGAATTTATCATCCTGATAACATGTTGCCAAATGGAGAAATAGATGAAAGTTTATAAGAATAATACAGAACCTCTGGAATTTATATTGTCGAAATATAAATTCGATATAAATAAAATTATAAAAATAAGTACCGGATTAAGATATACTGCTGTACTTTTAAGAAACGGTAATATCGGGGTTTGTGCGAATTTGGGGCATATAATTGATATGGAGAAAAACAATTATTTAAATTTAGATTTGAAAAATTTTTCTCATCGTATTGTCTTAAATGCTTATTTTAATGCTTTGCTAAATTATTCCAATAATAGTAAAAATGATGTTGATATTTTTGATACTATTGATTTCAGGAAATATAAAAAAGTTATAATGCTTGGATTTATAAAACCTGTTGTAAAACAATTTAATGAAGCAGGCATTTCAATTACAGTATTTGATTTTTTGAAAGAAGACCCTGTTTTGACTACATTATCCGAACAAAAGAAACTTTTAAGAGAAACGGATGCTGTTATTTTAACTTCAACATCAATATTTAATGCTACTTTTATGGATTCAATTAATGCCACGAATGATAATTGTGATATATTTATGATAGGACCTTCCTCA
>JAUWSB010000165.1 GCA_030610255.1 Bacteroidota bacterium | reverse complement strand
TCCCAGTCTGAGTTTAAGGTTCGGGAAAAAATTCCATTACTGCTACATGTAGCAAAAAGTAAAGTGTCTGAAGCGATAATTGATCCTAAGCTGGATCCTTCCAGTCCTTGGCAAGGTTGCCATTGGGCTTTTGCAGATGATGTTATAAAAAATACAAAATTGAGAAAAAACAAGGCATATAATAATTTGGATTTCATGGGGCAAAGGATTTTTAAATAAACCTTAAATATACAACAAATCCTGTAAAACAGTTCAGCTTTTGTGTTTTATTTCTCAAAATCCAGTATCAAGAATCAAGTATCCAGTATCCAGAATCCAGTATCTGTTAGAACATATTATTATAATTTATTCCCCCACCGAAAAATTCAAACTGCCACTGCTACTGCCACTGCCACTTTTATCCCATACGGGTTTGCTTCGCTTCACTTTATATTTTTATCTTTTATCTTCCGGTTTCTCCGGCTTAGGGTTTCGGCAAAGTAAACTTTATAGTTGTTCCTTTTCCGGGTTCGCTTTCAACCCGGATTTTTCCGCCATTATTTTCAATAAATTCTTTACAAAGAATAAGTCCCAATCCTGAGCCTTTTTCCTGGAAAGTGCCGATAGTAGTATGTTTTACATCAATCCTGAATAATTTTTTTATGCTTTCTTTTTTTATTCCAACACCTGTATCAATTACAGATACTTCAATAAATTTTCCGGTATCTTTAGCTGTAATACTTACGCTACCTTCTTCTTTTGTGAATTTAAGTGAATTGGAAATTAAATTTCTGATAACAGTTGTAATCATATTTTCATCTGCAAAAACAAAAGTTTTTTCTTTGATTTCCGAGAATAATTTAATTTTCTTTCGCTCTGCATTCATCCTGCTAAAATCAATGTTTGCTTTTGCTACTTGTGCCAAATCAAATTTTTTGGGTTCACAAACAATCCTGCCGGTTTGAGCACTCGACCACTGCAACAGATTATCAAGTAATTTTAACAAACTGTTGGTTGAATTATGAATATTTTGTATCAGTCCAATCATTTCTTCTTTATCCAAATCATCTAATTGGCTGTTCAGAAAATCAAAAAAACTGATTATAGTACTTAACGGGCTTCTTAAATCATGTGCAATTATTGAAAAGAATTTGTCTTTAGTTGCATTTAATTCGGTTAATTGCTGACGCTGTTTTTCAAGCTTATCTTTTTGTTTTTTAATTTTAATGTTTTTTGAAGCAAGCTCTTCTTCAATAACATTCATTTGTCTTAACCGATTAACAGAAGCTTTAAGAATCCCACGTGTAATATTTATATTTTTAGCCATTAATAAATAAAAAGCATCCTGATTAATCCGCATCAATTCAGTGTTTTCCAATGCAGTTACTGATGCAGGTCTTACATCAGAATCAATTAAATAATATTCGCCGAATACCTGATCAACTTTTAAAACCGAAAAAATATAGTCTCCATCATGAACCTTTACCGAACCTTTTTCAATTATAAACATAGCATCGCCTATATCACCTTTATGCACAATTACTTCTCCTTTTTTTGCATAATATTCGGTTAAAGACATTGCTATTATTTTTAATGTTTCTTCATGTGTTTCACTAAAAATATTTGTTTCTTTTAATACGGATATTCTCTTTGTAATTTTTTGCTGGCTGATATTATTCTTCATGTTATAATTATTTTTAAATAAAAGGATAAAGATAAGAATTTAAAAATCAATTTCTAATAAAACCGGGCAGTGATCAGAATGTTTTACTTCAGGAAGTATAAGAGCTCTTTTTAATTTTTTTACAAGGGTGTTGCTAATCATTTCATAGTCAATGCGCCAGCCCAGGTTTCTTGCTCTTGCATTTGCCCTGTAGCTCCACCATGTATAATTATTTGGTTCATTATTAAAATACCTGAAAGAATCGGTAAAGCCGCTGTTTAGAAATTGAGTCATCCACTTACGTTCTTCGGGTAAAAATCCTGAAACTTTAGCATTTCTTATCGGATCATGAATATCAATAGCTTCATGGCAAATATTATAATCGCCGGCAAGGATAAGGTTTGGGTGTGATTTTTTCAACTCATTGATATATTTCTGAAAATCGGCTAACCACTGTATTTTGAAAGCCTGCCGTTCATCTCCGCTTGAACCGGAAGGAAAATAAACACTAACAACAGAAATATCTCCGTAATCGGCTCTCAGAAATCTGCCCTCATCATCATATTTCTCAATACCCATTCCGTAAACCATTTTATCGGGTTCGGTTTTTGTTAATATTGCAACACCGCTGTATCCCTTTCTTTTAGCCGGGAACCAGAAATTAATATACCCTGCTTCCACAAAGTCAAAAACCGGAATCTGTTCATTTTGTGCTTTGATCTCTTGCAGGCAGACAATATCAGGATTTACTTCTTTTAACCAATCAATAAGTCCTTTTCGCAAGGCAGCCCTGATACCATTTACATTATATGAAATTATTCTTTTCAAATGTTTATATTTTTGTAGTTAGCACATTTTTAGCTGATTACGTTTTTATTAAATCGGTGCTTGGTTATTCCATTATTCCAACATTCCACTATTCCTCTGTATTATTGCCTTTGAAATATTCACATCCAATACTAATTATCGTTTATTGAAATGATTGGATAAAATATTTTTGCTAATATAAGAAAGATTAATAAGGAATAAATATTGTATGATATAAATTTTGCATTATTTTCGCATTTGTTTTTGGCCCGATTAATTCATAACGTAGCTCAAAGCTACAGACAAATATAGATAAGAGTTATATGTTAAATGTTATACGTTATATGGGGGTTAACCAAAACCAGCAATAACTAATAACTTATAACAGCTTAGATATTATTAAAACATTAACTAATCGTTAAAATTTTTTTTAACAAACTTTTGCAAAGCAATAATATAACGTCCATTTCTTTAAGAGTTTTTTAATAAATGAAAAAAAAATATTCACCATTAAAACGGTTTTTAATTTGGCGTATTAGACATATTAACAACAAGCAATTCATAATGATATTGAGTGTTGTGATAGGAATATTGGGTGGATTAGGAGCTGTAATTATAAAAAATGGCGTTCATTTAATTAAAGACTTGCTTACAAGCAGTTTTGCTTTAGATTACCAGAATTATCTGTATTTTGCATATCCTACAATCGGGGTTTTAATTGCTGTTCTTTATATAAGATATATAGTAAGACAACATGTGGGTCATGGTATTCCGAGTGTTTTGTATGCAATTTCAAAAAACAACGGTATTATCAAAGCGCATAATATTTTTTCATCTATCATAACAAGTGTCTTTACTGTTGGTTTTGGCGGCTCGGTAGGATTGGAAGGTCCTACAGTTGCCACAGGGGCATCAATTGGTTCAAACCTTGGTCAGCTTTTACGTTTTAATTATAAACAAATAACTTTATTATTGGGATTAGCCAGTGCTGCTGCGATGGCAGCTATTTTTAAATCCCCGATTGCTGCTGTTGTTTTTGCTATTGAGGTTATTATGATTGACCTTACAATGGCATCTATTGTCCCTCTTTTGATTGCTTCTGCAACTGCTGTTCTTACATCTTATTTTTTCCTCGGACAAACTGTACTCTATCCTTTTGAAATAAAGGAGGCTTTTATGATGAAGGATATTCCATACTTTATCCTTCTGGGAGTTTTAGCAGGTTTAATATCAGTGTATTTCACCAAGATGTATATTTTTATTGAAGCTGCTTTTTCCAAAATCAAAGGGTGGTACACAAAATTACTTATAGGTGGAGTAATTCTTGGGGTTCTGATATTTTTCTTTCCTTCACTTTACGGTGAAGGTTACGACGCTATTAATACAAGCCTGAATGGTGAATACAGTGCTTTATTTAATAATAGTATATTTTATTCATACAGAAACAGCATTTTTGTAATTATTCTTCTTTTTATATTTATTTTATTTTTTAAAGTAGTTGCAACTTCGGTAACTTTTGGAGCCGGTGGCATTGGAGGAATTTTTGCACCTACTCTTTTTATGGGAGCATTTACAGGACTGCTATTTGCCTATGTTGTCAATCATTTTCAGTTTGGAAGTATTTCCGAACCGAATTTTGCATTAGTTGGAATGGGAGGACTGATTGCAGGAGTATTGCATGCTCCGCTTACAGCAATATTCCTCATTGCTGAAATTACCGGTGGCTATGGCTTGTTCGTCCCGCTGATGATAACAGCTACTATCTCGTATGCCACAATAAAACTTTTTGTTCCTAACTCGGTTTATACTCATCAGTTGGCAAAACGAGGCGAATTGATTACTCACCATAAAGATAAAGCTGTGCTTTCGTTGATGAAAGTTGATAAACTTATTGAGAAGGATTTTAAAACTGTTAATCCTGATGCAACTTTACGTGATCTTGTTAAAATAATTTCCGACTCCAACCGGAATATTTTTCCTGTAATTGAAAAAGATAATATTTTTTGTGGTATAATAAGATTGGATGATATAAGAAATATTATGTTCAAACCCGAATTGTATGACACAACAAATGTTCAGAATCTTATGATTATACCTGAAGTTTATGTTGATTATGATGAGTCAATGGAGCAGGTTGCAAAAAAATTCCAGACTTCGGGTAAATATAATCTGGCTGTTTTGAAAAATGGTAAATATCTTGGCTTTATTTCAAGAGCTAATGTGTTTTCTCAATACAGGAAACTTCTAAAGTATTTTTCGGATGATTAACTAATCTATACATTTGTTTACCAATTCATCATCAGCAATATTCGGAATAGTGACTTTTAATTTTGGTTCTGATTTCATTGCACGTTTAACGGCAAATATTGAACCTTTATTCCTTGCCCAGCTACGACGGGCAATGCCATTATTCACGTCCCAGTAAAGCATCATTTGTAATCTTCTGTCAGCATCATCCGAACCGTCAAGTACCATTCCGAATCCTCCATTAATGACTTCACCCCATCCTACTCCGCCACCATTATGGATTGAAACCCATGTAGCTCCTCTGAAAGAATCTCCAATCACATTTTGAATAGCCATATCAGCAGTAAATTGAGAACCGTCATAAATATTGGAAGTTTCACGATAAGGGGAATCTGTACCTGAAACATCATGATGGTCTCGACCGAGAACAACAGGAGCAGATATTTCACCGTTTCTAATTGCTTTGTTAAATGCCAGGGCACTTTTTGTTCTTCCTTCGCAATCAGCATATAAAATCCGGGCTTGCGAACCGACAACAAGATTGTTTTCTTTTGCCTCTCTTATCCAGCGGATATTGTCCTTCAATTGT
>JAUWSB010000230.1 GCA_030610255.1 Bacteroidota bacterium | reverse complement strand
TTGACGAGATACAAAGGTTACCTGAAATTTTTAATGAATTAAGAAGTGTGATAGATGAAAACGAAAGAAACGGACAGTTCCTGATCTTAGGTTCTGCATCAAGGGAATTAATAAGACAAAGTTCTGAGTCGCTTGCAGGGAGAATTATTTTTGTTGAACTCAGCCCGTTTAGCTATCCTGAAGTTGCAGAAAAATATTCAGGAATGGATAATCTTTTATACAAATATTTAGTAAGGGGTGGATTTCCAAGAAGTTTTTTAGCAGAAGATACAACATTGAGTTTTACTTGGAGACAAAGCTTTATCAATACATTTCTGGAAAGAGATATTCCACAGATAGGAATAGATATTCAACCGGAAAGCATGATGCGATTATGGAAAATGTGTGCACATTCTCATGGGCAGGTGTTGAATGCTTCCCGGTTTGGCGAATCGCTGGGAATTAGTCATACTACTGTAAGGAAATATCTTGAACTACTTAAAAGTACATTTATGATCAGGATATTGCCTCCATTTTATTCAAAATTAAAGAAACGACTTATAAAATCCCCCAAAATTTACATCCGTGATACAGGTATTTTACACGCTTTACTCCAAATAAAAACAATGGATGATTTAATGGCGCATCCGGTATTCGGTGCATCGTGGGAAAATATGGTTATTGAAAATGTATTGAATAAGTATTCAGACTGGGATGCAGGTTTTTACCGCACATCCAATGGTGCTGAAATAGACCTGATATTAAATAAAGCCAACAAGAGAATTGCTATTGAATGTAAAGTTTCAACAGCTCCAAAAGTAACAAGAGGTTTTTATTCGGCAATGGAGGACCTGGATATTCAGGAAGCTTGGGTAATTGCACCGGTTGACGAAAAATATCCACTTAAAGAAAACGTATTTGTGATCTCATTGCCGGAATTCCTGAAAACAGAAATAATTTAGCACGCATTATTTTCAAGAGACCATTCTTACTTTTTATTGTAAATCCTTTTCAGGTTATAAAATAGAATTAACAATAAATATGAGAAACCTGCATAAGGCGGAACAATTAAAGACAAAATAATTGCCAGCATTGAAACCATTAAAAATACTTTACTTTTAATACCACTGATACTAATTACAGAGCAATCCAAATTCTCATCAATCAAACGTTTATGTTTTGTTCCATAAATCCAGTTAATCCAATATAACAAAGCAATTATAAACATATTTGTATTGAAAAATAAGTTTGCCATCCAGTCATCTCCAAAATCACTAACCAGCGAAGAAGAATATGGAACCAGGCAAACAAACATCAATATCAGAATATTTATCCACAGATGTTTGTTATCTGTTCGTTTAAAATATCTGCTTTGTCTGTGTCCTATTATCCAGAAAACAGCTAACAGGAAAAAACTCATTGCATAAATATAAAATTGATCTAATTGATTCAATAAGAACTTATGTAATGGTGTACCCGATAGGCTTAAATCTTTTTCAGGCATATCAATGCTTAATACAAGCAAAGTCATTGCAATAGCGAATATTCCATCTGTTAATGCCTGAATACGATTAAGAGTCATTTCTGGTTTAAAGCTTGGTTTTCCCGAAATTTCCATAAATGTCTAACATTTGTTAAATAAAAATAATTTAGGCACTAAACCTTACCTAAATATCAAACTCTTTTTTTATCTTATCAACATAATCCAATTTTTCCCAAGCAAAGAATTCAACATTTTTGAAGTGTTTTTCCTGTCCGTCGATAATCTTTGTTTTTGTATCTCCATTGCTGTAAAATACTTCAACATCTTCAAAATAATGGTCTCTGCCAAAATGTCCATAAGAAGCAGTTCTCTCAAATATCGGGTTTTTCAAACCAAATCGCTTAATGATTGCATAGGGACGCATATCAAAAATTTTATTCACTTTTTCAGCAATCTCACCATCCGTAAGTTTTTTACAGTCTTTGTTTTTTACTTTAGAAGTTTTATAAGTATTGATATATAAACCAACCGGTTCGGCAACACCAATAGCATAGGCAACCTGAACCAGCACTTCGCCAGCAACGCCGGCAGCAACCAGATTTTTTGCTATATGACGAGCCGCATAAGCAGCTGAGCGGTCAACTTTTGATGAATCTTTTCCTGAAAATGCACCTCCGCCATGAGCACCGCGGCCACCATAAGTGTCAACAATAATTTTTCTTCCTGTTAGTCCGGTATCACCGTGTGGTCCGCCTATTACAAACTTCCCTGTCGGATTAACCAATAATCTGAAATCGCTTTTGAATAATTTTTTTACTCTGGCAGGTAAAGTTTTTTTAACACGTGGAATAAGAATATTTCTAACATCGTCCTTAATTTTTTTCAACATGTTTTCTTCTGTGTCAAAATCATCATGTTGTGTTGAAATTACGATAGTATCAATTCTAACAGGTTTGTTATTGTCGTCGTATTCAATGGTAATTTGTGATTTGGAATCGGGTCGAAGGTATTTCATTTTTTTGCCTTCCTTGCGGATGCCAGCTAATTCCTGCAGGAAAATATGAGCAAGTTCTATTGGCATTGGCATCAAATTATCCATTTCAGTACAGGCATAACCGAACATCATCCCCTGGTCGCCGGCGCCTTGCTCCTCTTTCTTCTTCCTGACAACTCCCTGCCTGATGTCTGGCGATTGTTCATGAATTGTTGAAATAACCCCACATGAATTATAATCAAAACGGTAATCGGCATTTGTATAACCGATTCTTTTAATAACTCTTCTGGCTAACCTCTGAACATCTGCATAGCCTGTTGTTCTGACTTCTCCGCTACAAATTGTCAAGCCGGTTGTAACTAATGTTTCACATGCTACTTTTGA
>JAUWSB010000023.1 GCA_030610255.1 Bacteroidota bacterium | reverse complement strand
GTAGGCAAACGGAAACCGCTTGGGCATGGGTTGTTGGTACCACTCACTCCCTGCCATAGTGTGTTGTCCTGGGGCGTCAGCCAGTCGTAAGGGCTGCTTCCTTCAGTTATAAATAAACCATCCCAACTGTTTCCGGCGTTAGGTACAGCAGTAGTGGCATTGGTTGAGGTGGTTCCGCTTGTACGGCTTTCATGCCCTTCGGTAGCACGGCCCCATTGATAAAGGTCGCCATAGGCAGCGGCATCGGTGCTGCTTGTGGCCACTTGCGAAGCACCGAGGTTACGATCCATCCATGTTTCGCCTGTGGTGGGGTTGGTTACAGTAGCTATGCTACCAGAAACTTCAATCCATTGTCCAAATGCGTAAAAGTTAAGGTAGCTCGTATTGGTATTAAATATTACCAATCCATCAGCAGGAGAGCTTATGGCGTCTCTTTGCACAGTGGTCATCCGCGGTGGCAGAAAACCTAAATCGGTTGCTTTAACATCCAGTATGGCACTGGCGTCGGGATCGCTGCCGTCTGTGTTAATCGATACCTGTGCTGTTAGCGTGTAGCTTGCAATCAGTGTGATTGCTACGAATAATAATTTTACTTTTTTCATTTTTTTTAATTTTAACTTGTTTTATTTACCAAAACTAAAAAAAATATTCAAATTATTCAAATTATCTAATGGGCTATTTATTAATTCAACTCCGAAACTTGAGTTAATGACTTTCTATGTTAAAAATTACATCCCGATAACAGGAATTGAATTTATTCGAGAATGTCTGAAAAAGTAAGAATAAAACCATTGATATCCATAATTGCAAACTCATTTGCTCCGTAAAATGTTTTATGCATTGGATTTGGTGTCAATGATTTTAATTCCATAATTTCTCATTTTAAAAATTTAATAAGAGTCAATGAGTTTTTCTAATTTCTTTGATGGTTTATATTCCTGGTAGTTCATTTTCTCTAATTACTGTCTTGCGTTTTGAATATGGGGCGTTTGGCATTTTGAAACGCTTCATTTTCAAGTTGCTACTAAGTTTATTTATTGCTACCATCTTCATTTTTAGCACCATCTACCAAATGCCCTATATTTTTTGTTGGCGTTTCGTTGTTTTCTTCAAATCCTAATTACATGGCTTTTTTGGCAAGTTATTCACATCAGGTTTGTAGTAACGAACCACAAAATAATAAGGTTCACCTGCATTTACAGGCATCCAGTAAGTACCGTCCTTAGGATCTTCTACACTAAAAGTAATAGTAATATTTCCATTTTCATCAGGTGTTGTGTTGTAAGCATTAAACAGGTCGTTTTTGGCAGGAATAGTATTGCGTGTTAAAGCACTATAACGTGTAACCGACCAAAATAACTCTACGCCTTCAGGTTCGTAAGGTAGAGTAAATACTTCTGTTTTATCTCCATTTAAAACTTCATCATTACAGTTTGTAAAAAACGGCCCATAATAAGCATGATGTAAAGGGAAGCCAAGGTGACCAACAATAGCAGCTGCACGATATTCAGCATCGTTGCTATTTGGCTCTTTACTATCTATAGGTCCAAACATTCCAATATTACCAGTTATTCCAAATTTTGGAGCTACAGCCCCAATATACTCACTTACTCGCAAATAATCTTCTTTACTAAAATTAACAGCCGATTCTAAGATTTCTTTATTTTCCGGATAAACATCGTGTGTCTCTAAAGTGTGTTTTATCGGGTTTTCAATAATTAATTCATTACTGTTAGCGCTTGTAAGTTTAATTTTTTCTTGAATAGCCCATGCATTTTTCAAGTCTTCGGCAGTTTTTACCTGAACTCTAATAAATAAATGCGGGTAATCGCCAGGACTTTCAATTACGGTAGCTCCTTCAGGTACTTCCATTTCTTTCCCTTTACGTATAATTGTGTATTTACCTTTAGGATGAATTTCATCAAAAATGGTATAATGTTCTTGGTCGGTAATATGGATTGAATAATAACGTCCTTCTTCAATTTCAGGATACTCAACAGTGACAGGTCCTTCTGTAAGGTCCAAAACTACTTTTGTATAAATATGATCCAATGCAGGTGTAACTACTGGGTCTGTTCCTTCTGTTGGTAGTTCTTTTGTGTGGAGTAACTTATTTGTGCCACCCGCTTGCTGAGCAGTCGTTACCATGTACATCATATGGTGATATACTTTAAATGCCATTAAATCGGCATCTGATGGTTTTTCAGGAGTAGCTGCCACTTCTGTTTTTGTTTCTGTAACGGTTTCTTTTTTCGATTCAGTACCGCACGCCATAAAACCTATTGTTATGGCTAATACAATTATTAATTGGATTAGTTTTCTCATTTTTTCCTCCATTTAGTTATTTTGATTTATTTGAACTTATAATTTATTTTTTCGGTTTTCGCAATGAACGCCAACTTCTAAATATACACTACACTATGCGCAATATTTTGCCTTTGTCTATTGTAGTGTTTTTTTTTAATGCACTGATTAATAATATGTTTTCTTTAACAAAATAAATTCTCATAGTTTTATTTACCAAAACTAAGAAAAATATTCTAAATATTAAAATTATCTAATGGACTATTTCCCATTTCAATAATTATATTTATTAAGAAATTTCCTTTGTTAATTTAATACTGATTGGTTACGAAAATTATTTCTTTCTACTTTTCCCCTTTTTTCTACTATCATTCTTTTCTTCGGCAACATCAACTTTCACACGGCGGCCTTTAAATTTAGTATTATGAAATGATTTTAATACTTTAGAAGTATGCTTCTTTTCTATTTCGAAAAATGAAAAACTATCTTTTAGGTCTATAGTTCCTATATTAATATCACGATCTTTTGTATTATCATTAATCATTCCGATAATGATTTTAGGAACAACACCATCTTTTTTGCCTATGTTAATAAAGAATCTGGTATAATCACCCTTTCCTCTTCTTCTGAATCTGTCTATGCGGCTGCCACCATCTCGTTTATCACGTTTGTCTCGTTTATCTTCTGCTTTCTCATTAAGGTCAGGAGCATTTTTATAATATTCCAGAAATCGATTAAACTCCAGCGATACAAAGCGCTTAATTATTTGTTCTTTACTCAACCATTCAAGTTTTTTATTGACTGTATCCATAAACGGAGCAATTTGAGCTTCATCCACTTCTACATTTTCCATTTTGCCAATTAACTTAAAAAGTTGTTTTTTGCATATTTCAGCTCCGGATGGTAAGGGTAATTTTTCGAATTTCTTGCGAATGATCTTTTCTATTAATGGTATCTTGCTATTTTCCCGGTAGTTTACAATTGCAATTGAAACCCCTGATTTACCTGCACGTCCGGTACGGCCACTTCTGTGGGTATATATATCAAGTTCCTCCGGTAAATTATAGTTAATTATGTGGGAAATATCGTTCACATCAATACCGCGGGCTGCTACATCGGTAGCCACTAACATTTGTAATGATCTTTCCCTAAAACGCTTCATCACATGGTCGCGTTGGGCTTGCGAAAGGTCTCCATGAATTGCATCGGCACTATATCCGTCTTTTATAAGTTTATCGGCAACTTCTTTGGTTTCCATCCTTGTACGGCAAAATACAATTCCATATATTTCCGGATTAATATCCGCAATACGCTTAAGAGCTAAGTAACGGTCACGAGCATGCACCTGGTAATAAATATGTCGTATATTCTCAGCACCGGCATTCTGTTTTCCTATGGTTATTTCTACAGGGCTGTTCATATAGTTTTTAGCAATGCGTGCCACTTCTCTCGGCATAGTTGCTGAAAACAGTAAGGTTCTCTTAATTCCAGGTGTTTTTTCTAAAATACTGTCTAATTCATCGCGAAATCCCATATTAAGCATTTCGTCAGCCTCGTCCAAAACAACTGTTCTGACTTTAGCAATATTTGCAGCTTTACGATTGATCAAATCAAGCATTCTTCCTGGAGTAGCAGTAATAATGTGTGCTCCTTTTTTAAGTGCCCTGATCTGAGTGTCGATATGTGCTCCACCATATACCGGCACTACCCGCAAACCTTCTACATATTTCGAATAATTTTGCAAATCCCTGGAAATCTGGATACAAAGTTCACGCGTTGGTGCTAATATTAAAGCCTGAACTGATTTGTTCTGAATATCTATTTGCTCAATTATAGGAAAGCCAAAAGCGGCTGTTTTACCTGTTCCGGTTTGAGCAAGTCCTACTATGTCGTTTTCTGTTTCAAAAAAAATTGGTATTACCTCTTCCTGAATTGGTGTTGGTTTTTTAAATCCCAGCTCTTCAATCACTTTCAATAAATTGGGCGACAATCCCATTACATTAAATGTCAACATGTTATATTGCTTAAAAAATTTTGGCTGCAAAAGTACGTAAAGTTATTCAGGTGAGAACAATAAAAGTCATTAAATTACAGTAAACCGGAATTTTTATTGCTTCTTCGGTTTCGCATTTTACATTTATCAGTTCAAGGGTCTCAATATTTGTTGAACTGAACATTTTTCCTGTTTAATATTTTATAAATAATACTCTCAATTAAGTTCCTTTATCCCTTTAATTGGCTTTGCTTTCAACTGATGTAAATCAAAAACAATTATCTCGTTCATTCCTTTCTTAAGCCAGGGCTCAGGACAGTATAAACTATGTTGTGGTCCAATCTCCCAATATCTTCCTAAGTTATGTCCATTTACCCATACCACTCCCTTTTTGTAATTTGACATATCGATATAGGTATCAGCAATTTCATCAAGTGTAAATTCTCCCTTAAAAAAGATACCCGGTTTGTTGTTCTTTTCTGCCTTACTTAAGTTATTTACATAATCTGAATCCATGGGTAGGCAATAAACCTCCCAATTCATCAGCGTCATACCATTTAAAGTAACTCTATCGGTAATTCCCTTACGATCTATTAGTTGTTGAGCAAAATTAATTCTACCCATACCTTCAACTAAAATTTCCAATACCGGATTTTCACTTTGAGTTTCAGGTAACTCAATAGAGTTTTCACCTTTACTTCTATCAACAGAACCAATATACTTTCCGTTAATAAATACAGTGGCATAATCGTGAAGTTCGGTTATGGTAAGTTTTCCTTTCTTATGCCCGATTAATTTAGTTTTATACACCGCGAACCCGTAGTAATGATTATAATACTCAAATGGTTTAGGCTGAACTGATAATATTGGAGAAGGAAGCGTATTCCATACTGAGGTAAAAGGTATCATTTCCACTTCAGGTATTTCCATAATAGGGATGGGGTCAGGCTGTGGGGCCAAAGTATCCTCAATTGACCTGTATTTATTAATTAATTTTTGGAGGGCATAATATTTAGGCGTAGCTTGTCCCAATTCATTTATGGGAGCATCATAATCATAGCTGGTTACATCTGGCTGATAACCTGATCCTCCCGAATTAGCCCCTGCTGAATATCCAAAATTTGTACCCCCGTGTAACATATAAAAGTTCACAGATAGCTTGTTGTCCATTAAAAAACGAACCTTCTTTAATAAGCTTGCAGTATCAGGTCTTATCCAATCTTCTCCCCAGTGTGTAAGCCAACCCGGATAGGTCTCACTACTGAATACAGGGACTCCCGGATTCATTTTTCTTGCAAGATCAAAGTTTTTCTGGTTTCCACCAGGATCCAAACCAACTGCACATCCCGGTAATGTGCCTGCCTCAAGCATATAGGTTGTTGCTCCATCGGAAGTATAATAGGGTATATCTACTCCGTTTTCCTGCCATAGCTCTTTCAGTCTTTTCATATATTCCTTGTCGTTACCATAACTTCCATATTCATTTTCTATTTGTAACAATATTATTGGACCTCCATTTGTAATAAGATATGGATTAATTTTCTCCGACACTATTTTTATGTACTTTTCTACAGCTTGTATATATCTTGAATCCGTACATCTTAGTTTAATATCCGGAATACTCAGCAAATAAGGAGGTATTCCACCCAGATCCCATTCTCCGCAACAATATGGTCCTGGTCTGAATAATAGCCACATACCTTCTTCCTTTACAATTTCTATAAAATGTGTCATGTCACGGTTTTCTGATATGAAATCAAACTTTCCCTCTTCGATCTCGTGGTAATTCCAAAAAACATACGTAGCTATTGTATTACATCCCATAGCTTTTACCATTTTAATACGATGCCTCCAGTATTCTTTTGGAATTCTGGAATAATGGATTTCACCGGAAATAATCTGAAAGGGCTTGCCATCAAGTAAGAAATTGGCAGAATCCATTGAAAATGTATGGGTGCTTTTTTGCAAAGTGCTTGCATTATTCTCATTATTATCCGGACTATTACATCCTATAATAGAAAGAAATAAACTACAAAAGATAATTGTTTTAAGTTTCATTATCATGGTAATCATAATTATTAATTTCAATTGTTCACAACGATTTGAATAAACGCCCTTTTAATGGCGTTTTTTTTTGTTGTAATACGTTTTTAATACTTCATACATATGATATGTTACTTGTTGAGCATTCTCTTTAGTAAAACACAATGCAGGCTTAGTTTTAAGAATACTCTCAAAAGGTCCGTCAGTACTAATAAGTATGTTTTGGTTTCTAAGCTCGTTTTTGATGAGATTTGCTAAATGAGTGTTTGCATTCAAGCTGTTGTCTTTTACCATTTCTACACCAATAAATAAACCGGAGCCTCTTACATCACCAATACAAGGAAACTCTTTTTGAAGATCGATAAAAAGCGATTTATAGAATTCACCTACTACCTTTGAGTTTTCCTGTAAATTTTCTTCTTCTATCACCTCTAAAACAGATAAGCCAATAGCACACGAAACCGGATTTCCGCCAAATGAACTAAAAAATTCAATACCTTTACTAAATGATTCAGCTATTTCTGTTGTGGTTATTACCGCTCCCATGGGATGTCCATTTGCCATTGGTTTTCCAACAATTACAATATCAGGCACAACTTCTTGTGCTTCAAATCCCCAGAAAAAATCTCCCAAACGTCCAAATCCGGTTTGAATTTCATCGCTAATACAAACTCCTCCTTGTTTTCTTATTTCCAGATATATTTCTTTTAAATATCCCTTTGCCAAAGGAACCTGTCCGGCACAGCCTAATATAGGTTCGCTAATAAATGCTGCAATTGGTGAATCTGAAATCTTAATTTGTTCAATGGCTTCCCTTGCATACATTTTTCCTGCACTACCATCGTTTGTTGTGTATTTACCCCTGTAAGTGTCTGGAATTGGTGTTTTTATTATGTAATCTTTTTGTCCTTGACCTGCTTTATTACTGAATTTATAGTCACTAATATCCGTTCCGATTTGGGTGTGTCCATGATAACCATGTTCCATTACCATAAGTTTTTTATACCCGGTATGCGCCTGAACTAATCTTATTGCTAAATCACTCGCGGCACTTCCTGAATTAACAAAATATACTTTATTAAGTGAGTCTGGGAATTTTGATAATAGTTTTTCAGCATATTCAGGCAATAAATCATATAGATACCTTGTGTTTGTATTGAGTTTTGCCATTTGATTTTGACCGGCGGCTACTACTTTTGGGTGAGAATGTCCAACATGGGGAATGTTATTGTATGCGTCTAAGAATGTGTTACCATAAGCATCATACATATATTGAAATGCCGATTTTTTCATATATATCGGTCTGGAGTAACTCAAAGAAAATATAGGGCTAATAACCTTATGTCTTTCTTTTATCATATTGTCAGTAGATTTTGGGTTTACGGCAGGAAGACCTATCGCAGAGTAGAAAATGCTTTCTGCTGCTATTGGATTGATGCTTAGCCAACGATAGAGCATTTTCCAAGCTGGTTTTTCACTTATTAAGGCGTATTCATTATCGGCATTTTTCTTCTTTGAATGGGCCGAATTACATACACTTATGCAGAGCCTGGCTGCTATCAGGTAGTATAAAACGGCTATTTCATTTTCTTCAATTGCCAATACCTGATGATATGATTCTAGAATTGTTGATGCCCATTCTAAAGGATTTTCCTTATCATAGCACGCATAAGTTATTGCTATTGCCAATTCATTAATAAGGGGAGAGTATGCCAGATCGCCAAAATCAATAATACCCGAAACTTCTCTGTTATTCACCAAAACATTCCACTCGTTGGCATCATTATGAATAATAGCTTTTCTTAGATATGGTAGTACCGGAATAACATTTTCTTCAAACTGTTGAAAAAAGTAGCTTATTATACTTCGGTTTTTCGCTCCGTTGATATCATTTATGTATTTTTTATTCAAATAAAGATACTGAATGTCCCATTCCCATTGTCTTGCCTTAATGGTGTAGTTGTTAAACGATTGAAGTTTTATATCCATTTGGGCAAGAAAAATCCCTAAAGATTGGAATAAGGTTTTTGAGTGTGTTACATCTCCTAAAAATTGCCCTTCAAGGAAGGTGAGCATTCTACAAATTGTTTCTTTTCCGTCTATTTCAATGCATTTAACAAAAGAACCATCTGTAAATTGAATTGGTTTAGGAAATTTGTCATTTATGCTGTTTTGTAGATATAAAAGCGTTTTGTTTTCGGCTTCCACCAATGCTAAAGATTCTTCATTTTTGAGATATGTTTTAAAAATATATTTTTCACGTTCAGTTTTAACCAGATAATTTGAATTATCATAACCGTTGAGTTTTTTTATTTCAACCTCATGAAAACCAAATTGTTTTTGTAAAAGTTTATTCATTTTTCAATGTATTACAACGGGAGTCTGCGCTTAAACTCCAAATTTTATGCTAAAATAGTAAATATTTCTATATTAGGTTTCACATAATGCTTTAAATTTTGGATTGAAAAAATAATAAAAAAGTTAATTTCTTGTTGGTAAAAAAGTTAATTACTTGCAAGTTACATCCCAAAGGAGCGCAGCGACTGAGGGACCTCCTGACTGTTATGTAATTCGCCGACAAATATCATTTACCAGCGGTTTGTAATACACCGGAAAACATCACCTGCAATCTATCTGGCATTCCGCAGGCAGAAGTAATTTGTTAGCAGGGGTGCAGGACGATGGAGATCCTTCCTCTCCGCCAGCTGGGGGATCGTCAGGATGACAATTACGATTTATAAACTTTAGTTGTCAAATAGTCAAGAGTCCTTAAGGCAACGAACCGAAAAACCAAAATTCTTGCTTTTGGTGTAGTCCATGTACGTCATATCGTTCTCGCCATCGACGTCCAGGTTCCACGCGCTATTTGTATCGCTCTCTGACGAAGACCAATAGTAGGCGTAATCACCTTCAGTGTCGGCATTAGGATCCATATCATGCCAATGTCCAAAAGGTACTGATAAACCTGAACTTCCACCCGGGATAATAGCATTGTATGCTTCGCGATCGTCACCAAAATTATCTAAGATGGCTTGAAAATCCTTTTTGGTGGGTAACCGCCAACCGCTCGGACATATTTTTTGAGCTGTTTCCCAATCGTAAAGGTAACCGTATTCTGCTACATTACTTTCGTCGTTAGCGTAAGCCCAGCAACCGCCGCTTACTTTATAGGCAAGGTTTTCTGCCATCTAAATCTGATTGCCAATTTTCACGATTTTGTAGGCATGCCCATCGCGGGGATCTGTAAAAGTGTTGATTTTGGTGGACTTAACTGGTACTTCTACTTTTGCTTTTTCAATCCCTTCTTTAGTTCTTTGTCTTGGCTTAAATAATTTCATAGTTCAAATTTTTAATTTATTAATAATAATTTGGATTTTAACACAGTATCTAAAAAGCCTCCGTTTTATTAGAAATCAGACAAATATAAGCCGATTTAAGATTACTTTGAAAAAATAAACTTATGTTAATTCGGATTGTTCGAGCGAGACAGGGAAAAGGTTTACCTGGTTTCGGTTGGTTCCTTGAATAAATTTCATGTTTTAAAGATACTCAATTTACTACTCTGCCCACATTGCTTATGAGCCTGTGTTATTACCCACTGCTATTTCTCATTCAAGGTATAATGTTTTGCTAATTCATTAAATATTTCCTGGGTATAATAATCTTTCCCTTGTCCAGTTTTATTTTGAATATTCAACTCATTGTTGTCCGGTAAAACTATATAGCCAGGATAATATCTGTCTAAACAACTGATAATCAGTAGTCACTTTTTCAGATTTCAAAGTCAAGCCCCCTTGATTTCAGGAAAAAGCGACAATTGCTTGAACAGGGTAATAGTGGTAGAATCCTTTATGTACAACCTTCGAGTTTGTTCCTTGCTCAACCGGCTGTCCGATAAAATTTGTATTTTACTCCTGGTCCATTTTATTTTTTGCACTACAAAATTAACCATACTTGGGGTTAGCTCTACGGGGTTACCCCATTTTAAATATTTTTACCGGACAACAGTAATTAGAAATGTTTCTTTTTGTATATTGATTCAGGTGGCTAATTACTTTTAAAACCTATCTTCGTTTGCGGAGGAAACTTTTTGAGAACCTCATAATACCTATCAATTTCTGCATCTAGCATCACGCCAATAGGAATATGTCGGATACCCTCGCTTACATCCTCCTGTGGATTCGTATATAAATTGACGCCGACACCTCCTCCTGTATTTGTAATAATTGCCCCGCTGAAGCCTCCTGGAAAGCCACGTTGAAATATTGCATCCTGGAGCTCGAGTGTAATATGGACTTTAAATTCATCAATTCGAACAGCAGATAAGTATTGATTCAATGTATATATTCGGCTGTACCTGTTTGATTGTCCTTCATCAGCCAATAAAAATGATGTTTGATCCACACCATCAACATAGCGGTCTGCTCCTATTCTTTTACTCAGATCTTCATTTTTAATTCCGGCTAGCGATATGCAGGTATTGAATAGATCAGCAAGATCAAATAATCCATCTGACTTTTTTGAAGAAATTACATCTTTCCAATAAACAAAAGTCGGGACACGTGTTCCGCCTTCCCATGAGGAACCTTTTGAACCTCTGAATGGAGTACGTCCATGTGGTGGCACTTCTGCTTCCGGACCATTATCGGAAGTAAAGAAAATAATAGTATTTTCCAGTTGACCAGTCTCTTCTAACACTTTAACAAGTCTTCCAAAGATATCATCAATTTCAACCATGCCGTCACTAAAAACTGTTCGCGCTGGTGATTTTCCTGCATATTCATCATTGGGATAGTTATCAAAATGGCAAGCACGAGTTGCATGATAAAGAAACCATGGTTTTTCGCTATCTTCCATGTTACGTATAAATTTTTCACTGTAATCGGCCCAGTCCTGATCAAGATATTTAATAGTTTCCAGGTCGATCAAGTATACGTTTTCTGCTCCTTTCTCTTTAGTACAGTGAACATTGTTATGGTTGAATGTGAATTTTTCCATGACCTGAAAGCGTGTTGGACTAAGAGCTATTTCCGGATTAAAATATATGTCGCGCCATTCGGTATACATATCCGAAACACTTAAGAAACCATAATAATCATCAAAGCCAACATTTTGTGGCTGAGAAGCTTCGTTTTCACCAAGGTGCCATTTGCCAACACCCTGTGTGATATAACCCAGTTCCCGAAGTATTTTAGGCATGGTAGTAACACCATCCAGTCCACCCGGTTCACCATACATGGGCGGGCGCAACAGACCATGATGTAAAGGAGTCTGGCCTGTCATTATTGTAGCACGAGTAGGCGTACAACTAGGAGTAGAATAGGCAGAGGTAAGTATTATACCATTATGAGCTGCCCTGTCCAGATTAGGTGTAGGATTACCAACAGCTTCACCACCACCATTAAACCCTGGATCCATCCAACCTACATCATCAAGAAGAAAGATTAAAATATTGGGCCTCTTACCAAATTTTTTCTCCATTTCCTTTAATTTCTTAAGAGCTTCCGTGTTTTGTGCCGGATGCATCATTACAGGTTCCATATTGTCTGCAATCAATGTAGTCTGTTTACCGAGGTACTGGTTGGGATGATCATATCCCTTTGCTGTAGTAGGTCCCGTAGTGGAACCTCTCGGATTTTGCGCCTGTACCACTATCACGAAAGATAATAGCATTAACGCTGTAATTGTTAATTGTTTAAACTGTTTCATTTTCTTTTTAAATTTAGTTAAACATTTAATTAATTGGTATTTTGTATTTATTTAATGTGTTTCGTAATGTGTAATAAAAATCAGATTTCTTCGCAATATAAGACAAACTATGTGAAAATGGATCGATTTCATTTTTTAGAATAGTTGTCTCAAAGGTACAAAAAAGCGGGAGTCTGCGCTTAAACTCCAAATTTTATGCTAAAATAGTAAATATTTCTATGTTACGTTTCATATAATGCTTTAAAAAATCGAATTGAAAATATAATCATAAAAGATATTAATTAACAAATACAAGATAAGATAATGGCAATTGTACTTTTTCGCAAAGCTCTCAATTAAAACCTTTTCATGCTCATAAATCCTTTTCCCCAGCGAATTGGTAACACCTATATAAAGCACGTTTCTGTGCTTATTGGTAATCATGTAAACGTAATAATTGTGATTGTTTGGCATAAAGTAAAAATAATAAAAAAGTTAATTTCTTGTTGGTAAAAAAGTTAATTACTTGCAAGTTACATCCCAAAGGAGCGCAGCGACTGAGGGACCTCCTGACTGTTAGGTAATTCGCTGACAAATATCATTTACCGGCAGTTTGTAATACGCGGGCAAACATCACCTGCCAGCTATCTGGCATTCCGCAGGCAGAATTAATTTGTTAGCAGAGGTGCAGGACGATGGAGATCCTTCCTCCCTCCGGTCATCAGGATGACAATTACGATTTATAAACTTTAGTTGTCAAATAGTCAAGTCAGTCCTGCAAGCAACGAACAGAAAAACCGATTCAAAGTCCATAACCAAAGTTTCAGCAAAGGATTTAGTCTTCCTGAGGCGGATAAATTCAACATCTGCTTCAAACTTGGCTTTTCAATCCTTTTGAAGCTTATTTATTGGCAGTAGTTATTTTTTCAAAACTGCTCTAATTTTTAATCCTATAGGAGTAATGAAAGTTTTTGCTTCTCCGCCACTCACAATATATTTATTACTCATTTTATAATCCCATTGATCTTCAACACTAGTTTCTTCTGTATAAAATTCCAGCAATCCCGAATTTATATAGTCACCAGCATCACCAATTGGAAGTTCTTCCCAGTCGCTTTCTATAAAGAATTTCAAATCTTCAATAAATGTTTTTTCAACTATAAGAGAAGATTTTAGGAATTCTGAATAGGTTATTTGTTCATTTAGAAATGCAGCAAATAATTTAGCTACCACCTCTGAAACTTCATGGTCGGCACATTTGTCAATTATATAAAGTAGTTTTTCCTAAACCCAATATTGTCCCTATAATTGGAATATCTTTTGCAATACCGTCCTCAAATATGCTGTCCACAAAAGCCTCTGCTAAATCAACAGAAATTCCTTGAAGGTTGCTGTCTTTTAAAGTTTCTTCTAAAGAATTTGCTATATTATTTAACTCAGACATTTATGGTGTTTTATAATTACTGCCAACTTCTAAATATATACTACACTATGCGCATTATTTTGCCTTTATCTATTGTAGTGTTTTTTGTTAATACACTGATTAATAATATGTTTTTTTAACAAAATAAATGCTCATAAGTTTTATTTACCAAAATTATGAAAAATATTCTAAATATTCAAATTATCCAATGGACTTTTTATACTTAAACGCATACATACGTACTAACTTCGTGTCGTAAACTTTACTAATATATGCGAATCAAGGGTTAAAATTTTATTTAACCACAAAGGCGCACAATACCGATAGCTATCGGTATCTCTAAGTATCATAAAGGAAATATTTGATTCTCATGAATATAGAAATATTTCAAAACGGTTTTAGATTGTTCTTTTCACGTGAAAGATGGTATTAAACAGGTAATTCTTTAGTCCTTAGTGTGCCTTTGTGATATCCTTAGTGTATCCTTAGTGGTAAAAAAAGCCTATTTCAACCCTTGATTCGCATAATATAGAAATAGATATCTAACTGGTTTTTAGATATTTTTGTTTTAATAATTTTGTATTCTCGTTCAGAACCAGTTTATTTTCCGCAAATATTTATTTACAACATGAGTATAGATTTCTGTTGTTTTTGATGAACTATGCCCAAGTAATTCCTGTATATACCGTATATCAACTCCAGATTCTAACAGGTGAGTTGCAAAAGTATGCCGTAATACATGTGATGAACCTTTTTTATTTACTTCTGCTTTTTTTATACTTTTATTTTACGTAAGAATCGTTCAATCTTGCGATTTGCCAGCCCTGAAGGAAAAATAACCGTAAAAAAAGACTTTTTATTGGGTTTAGGCTTTGATTTCAATTACTTTGGCAGCTTTATTTTCAGATAAACCGGATGGTGGTCAGAATTTTCAAAACCCAAAGGAATTGTTTTAACTTCAATTACCTCAACATTAGGCGAAACCACAAAAAAATCAATTATTGATACCCGGGTTTTTCCTTTTTTATATTTATTATTTAAAGCTCGATTTGTAGGATGTTTGTCGTCGTATGCCCAGCACCAGTCTTGAGGAAGAAAATCTTTACTGATGCTCCTGACTGTATTTTGAACAGGTTCTGTAATTAAATTATTTTCTTTATCAAAATCCGGTGGTAGTTTATTCCAATCACCACCTACAACCACATAATTCCCTGATTCATATTCTGATAAAATCCTGTTTTTTAAAACAGTAAGCTCTAATAATCTTAAAGAATCATCTTGAATATAGTATGAATTATGAGTGTTTATAATTACCAAATTTTTGTCTTCGGGCAGTTTAAAACGCATTAAAATCAAGCATTTGTCTAACATAAATAATTTATTGGGCCACCGTGAAATAACAGGATAAGCACATTTATAAGCTTCTTCCGGACTGAATACCGAAAAACCCATTATCCCCGAAAGCACTTTTCCCATTGGTGAAGTTAAAGGCACTGGAACAAATTTTACATCATAATTTTTCGCAAATACATAATTATAATTATATAATTTCTCCGCAATCAAATTTTCATGATTTGTATAATAACTTCTTTTAGAATTTTTATCAATTTCCTGAAAAAGCCAAAAATCAACGGTATCGTTACCTGAAATAAAATCCATTATTCCATTCCGGTAATTTTGATATTCTTCAAAATTGGGGCGAACCTGTTTGCCGCCTTCATAAAAGAAGTCCATTTCTTTTCCAAGCCCGCAATACCCAATATTCCATGTCATTAAAGTAAATTCTCTCTGTTTTATTATTGAATCCTGGTTTTTGCCTTTGATTACAAGAATTTCGATTTCTCGCGGGCAATAATCATTAACAGTAATATAAACCATAAATCCTCCGAAAAGAAGCAATAGTAAAACAATAATCAGGGCAATTGTTTTAAAAAAAAATATAAGTGGTTTTTTCATATCCAAATTAAAAATCTAAATTACACGAATTTTTTTTATTTTTGCTAATATTTTTATTTGATATTATATATGCCAATATTTGGATCCATCATAAAAAAAGCTTATGAGCTTAGAAATCTTCCTTTTGAAAAAAGGAGCAGGTTTAATCCTTATAAAACACAAAGGAAGGTACTTTCCAAATTATTAAGAAAAGCTCAATTTACAGCATTTGGCGAATATTATCATTTTACAAAAATTTTACATGATAAAGATTTTGTTACGGCTTTCCGCGAAATCGTTCCAATACATGATTATAATTCGATGTTTCAAAGATGGTGGTATCGCTCATTAAACGGTGAGGCTTATGTATGCTGGCCCGGCATGGTAAAATATTTTGCGCTTACTTCCGGTACATCAGATGCTTCCAGTAAACATATTCCTGTTACAGGAGACATGATCAGGGCAATAAGAAAAACCAGTATCCGCCAGTTGGTTTCAACTGTACGATACGATTTTCCTATTGAGTTTTACCAAAAGGGTATTTTGATGTTAGGCGGAAGCACCCACCTGAATTATAACGGAACATATTACGAGGGCGACTTATCAGGTATTTCAGCCGGAAATCTCCCGTTTTGGTTCCAGCATTTTTATAAGCCCGGAAAGCGTATTTCAAAAGAACGCGACTGGTCAACAAAACTTGAAGAAATTGTTAAAAGCGCCAAAGGCTGGGATATTGGGATAATTGTTGGCGTTCCTGCCTGGATTCAGATAATTTTGGAAAAAATCATAACACATTACAATGTTAAAACAATTCATGATATTTGGCCAAACCTGTCAGTATATGTTCATAGTGGTGTTGCTTTTGATCCATACATAAAAAGTTTTGAAAAATTATTTGACCATCCGATAATTTATAACGAATCGTATCTTGCTTCAGAAGGATATATAGCGTATCAAACCCGCCAGGAAGTAAAAGCCATGGAAATGGTTCTTGATAATGGTCTTTTCTATGAATTTATTCCGTTTAATGATAATAATTTTGATACTGAAGGAAATCTAAAAGTAAACCCCGAAACCCTGACAATTGATCAGGTTGAAGAAAATAAAGAATATGCTTTATTGCTTTCTTCGTGTGCCGGCTCGTGGAGGTATGTAATTGGTGATACAATAAATTTTACTTCAAAAAAACATCATGAGATTATAATTACAGGGCGGACAAAACATTTCTTAAGTATTTGCGGTGAACACCTTTCGCAGGAAAATATGAACCGTGCTATCAAAAAGCTTCAGGATGAATTCAATATTGAAATCGATGAATTTACTGTTGCCGGTATCAGATACGACTCAATGTTTGCCCATAAGTGGTTTTTGGGAACCGATGATAATATTAACCCGCAAGTTGCACGTGACAAAATTGATGAGTATTTAAAATCATTAAACGATGACTACCGTGTTGAGCGAATTGCTGCAATTAAAAATGTTATCGTTGAAATTTACCCGACAAAAGTATTTTTCGAATGGATGAAAATTCACGGAAAAGAAGGTGGGGCAAATAAGTTTCCCCGTGTATTAAAGAAAGAACAATTAATTGAATGGGAGGATTTTTTAGATAAATATAAATCATAACTCAGTAAACTGCAAGATAAAAGATAAAAGTAAAAAGATAAAAGTGGATAAATTTAACGGTTAAATGGTTTTATGGTTAAATGGCTTTATGGTTACATTGTTGAATTACTACTGAATTACTACTAAACTATTACTGAATTACTACTAAATTACTACTGAATTACTACTAAATTACTACTGAATTACTACTAAATTACTACTGAATTACTACTGAATTACTACTGAATAACATACAACTTGTAACAGTTTCAATATAAAAAAATTTTATAAAACAATATTTTTTGGAATAATAACATAATTTTGATTTTATATGGGTCCGCTTATTGAAGGATGTATTCTTGGATTAACTCTTGCTATTTTTTTTGGATTTGGTCCTGCACTTTTTGCCCTCATTCAAACAACTATTCACAGGGGGTTTTTTCCCGGATTATTATTAGCTATCGGAATCTTTCTAAGTGATTTGGCATTAGTTACTCTTTGCTTTCTGGGAGCTATACAAATAATCAATAAACCTGAAAATCATTTGGCATTTGGTATAATTAGCGGAATTGTTTTAATGATTTTCGGAATTGTTACTTACACACGTAAGATACAATTAGGCACCGAAAACAATCAAAATAAAGATATTAAAATACAAACCCCGAATTTTATAACTTATATTCTGAAAGGGTTTTTTCTAAATTTTGCCAATCCCTTTATGTGGATTTTCTGGATGGGGGTTGTAGTTGGAATAACAGCAAATTACGGGGCAGACATCAGGTCATTAGTAATTTTTTTCTCAGCTTCATTATTAACCGTTTTAGCTACCGATATCTTAAAATGCTTTGCTTCATACAAAATCAAGCGCTTTCTTACAACTTATATTATGCAATGGATTAACAGGGCTGCAGGAATAGGTTTGGTTTTATTTGGAATATTTTTAATTTTACGTGTATTATTAAACTTTTATTAGAAACCAAATTAAACAATATGAAAACAAAATCTTACAAAAACTGGTGGATATTCCTGATTTATGGAATATTAGCAATTATTTTCGGAATTATTGCATTAGATAACCCAATCGCAACATTGGATGTTCTGATATTATATTTCGGAATTTTACTGATTGCCGGTGGGTTTTTCCAATCTATCGGTGCTATTATTCATTCTAAAACTAAAAGCTGGTTTTTTTTGCTTTTTGAGGGCATTTTAAACATTCTTTTGGGAATATTAATTATTTCCTTCCCATTATTAGCAATGGAAATGTTTGTTCTGTTTGTTGGTATCTGGATGTTTATAAACGGCTTTAGTCAATTAGTTACTGTTTTTGGAGTTAAACACGGTATCCCGCACAAAGGTTTGATTATTATTAATGGAATATTGGGGGTAATTCTTGGTTTCGTTCTGATTATTAATCCATTTGCAGGCACTTTCGCATTATCTTACTTAGTTGGATGGTCAGCAATTTTATTAGGAATTTTTATGATCGTAAGATCCATTTCTTTTCAAAAATCTAAATAATATATCATGGAAGAAAAAAAATTCAAAAAATGGTGGGTTCTTGCTGTTAACGGCTTAATTGCCCTGTTACTTGGAATCCTTATAATATCAATACCTGCTACAACACTAATTATTATCGGCAAATATTTTGGACTGGTTATTTTAGTCGGTGGTTTAATTTTGCTTTCTACAGTATTTTACAATATTAAAAAAGAAAAAAGTTATGGTTTGATATTAATTGAATCGGTTATTATTATAATACTGGGTATTCTGATACTTATTTATACCCGTAAAACATTGGAGATATTTGTAATACTTATTGGAATTTGGGCGATTATTATTGGTATTTCCCAACTTGCTATCCTCATTGATAAAAATTATTATACCTCCGGAAAATATCTTTTCCTTTTTAATGGGCTGTTAACTGTTGTTTTGGGAGTCTTTATGTTATTTAATCCGTTTGCAATGGGACAATTTTTTATAACTCTTGCCGGAATAGGTGCAATAGTTTTTGGAATTTTACTTATTTTCTTTGCATTTAAAATCAAAGAGAAGCAATAATGAATTCTGTTTAAACGGTAATGGTAAAGGTTATGATGCCGGTGTGGTTTAGGGGTAAAGGTTAAGTGAAAAACACATTACCATTACCTTCACCCAAACCTGCCTCCTAACCATTACCTTTACCCAATTCTGTTATTATTTGATTAAGGGTTATGATGCCGATGTGGTTTAATGGTAAAGGTTAAGTGAAAAACACATTACCATTACCTTCACCCAAACCGGCCTCCTAACCATTACCTTTACCCAATTCTGTTATTATTTGCTTAAGGGTTATGATGCAGGTGTGGTTTAGCGGTAAAGGTTAAGTGAAATACACATTACCATTACCTTCACCTAAACCGGCTTCCTAACCATTACCTT
>JAUWSB010000147.1 GCA_030610255.1 Bacteroidota bacterium | reverse complement strand
TTTTTGAGATTTTTAGCTTTTCAGGAAATAGAACCATTCTTGGGTCGGGCGACCACCAGAGAATTGGAGACTCTTTGGAATACCATGGAAAAATACCATTTGAGTAAGCAAGTAATAATCTTTCAATGCTTAAATCTCCGCCAACAGCCAATAAACCATCTTCGTTTGATAGCTCAGGATCAGGAAAAATTAATTCATCTGAAAGTAAATATACGGACATTATTTCTTGATAGTATTTCTATTACTTTTAAAACAAGTTTAAAATTATAACCAACTGTTGGGGAAATTTATAAACAATAAAATACTGGAATATTGGAATATTGGAATATTCCTCCAAAAGATTGCCTTTCATATATTTCCATTTTGCTGCTATTTTCTTTAATCTCTATTAATCTCCATCAATTTCTATTAATTTCTATTAATTAATTTATTTAAACATGATAAAATGATATTTGAAACTTCAACAATTTCATTTTCAGAAATTATCAATGGCGGAGCTATTCTGAATGCATTATTCCTGAATAAAAACCTGTCAACCACAATTCCGTTTTTAATAAATAATTTTACTACTTTATCTGTTTGCTCAGAATTTTCAAGCTCAATACTTAGCATTAAACCTTTTTTACGAATTTCTTTTATTAAAGGATGTTTCTGAAGAATTTCCTTGAATAAATCTCCTTTTTCAGTTGCTTGTTTAATAAGATCGCCTTCTTTCAAAACCTCCAAATTTGCCAGGGCTGCTGCACAACAAACAGGATGCCCTCCGAATGTTGTAATATGACCAAGTTCGGGATTAAAAGTTAATGAATTCATTATTTTTTTTGAGGAAACAAAAGCACCTATCGGCATTCCTCCGCCCATACTTTTGGCAAGGCATAAAATATCAGGAACAACATTATAATTTTCAAAACAAAACAGCTTGCCTGTCCTTCCGAATGCCATTTGTATTTCATCAAAAATTAATAAAGCGCCGGTTTTATCACATTTATTTCTGATATTTTTTAAAAAATCTTTTTCAGGTAAAATTACTCCTGCCTCTGCCTGAATCGGCTCAATAATAACACATGCCGTTTTTTTCGAAATTTTATCAATATCCTGAAAATTATTAAATTCCAAAAATCTGACATCCGGCAAAAGCGGGCGAAATGCATTTTTAAAATCTTCATGTCCCATAACACTTAAAGCTCCGTGTGTTCCTCCATGATACGCATTTTTAAACGCAACAATTTCTGACCTTCCTGTAAAACGTTTGGCTAACTTTAAAGCACCTTCAACTGCTTCACTTCCTGAATTTACAAAATATGTAGAATTTAACTTTTCAGGTAAATTATCAGATAAAACCTTTGCAAGCCGAACCTGTGGTGTTTGAATATATTTTCCATAAACCATCAGGTGCATATATTTATCAAGCTGGTTATGGATTGCCTGAATTATCTTTGGATGCCTGTGCCCGATATTACTTACCGAAACTCCCGAAACAAGGTCAAAATATTTTTTCCCGTCTTTATCAAACAAATAAATACCATCAGCTTTTTTTATTTCAAGTGCAAGAGGTTTAGCGGAAGGAAGCGCCAAATATTCAAAAAAAAGTTGCCTTTGTGTTAACATAAAATTTGATTTTATAAATACAAATGTATTAATTCCTGACATTAAAATTTGAAAAATATTTACTAAATTTTTTCATATTAGGAAAATATAGTAATTATAAATGTTTCAGGTAATGCCGAATGCATCCTTTCGGGAAAAGGTTAAGGTAAAGATGCCTGTCTGGTCTTAGGTTAAAGGGTAAGGTTTTTTCACGTAACCCTAACCTCCTCACAAAACAGGCTTCATAACCATAACCTCTAAACTATCAAACATTACATTAAAAAGCACTTAATATTTTCTCAATTATGATATAAAAAACTTTTGATATTTATATTTAAATTCTTTTTAAATTTGCTAACTAATTTAATTAATTAAAATGAATAAAAAAGTTGTTATCATTACCGGAGCTTCTTCAGGGATTGGAAAAGCATTGGCAGAAGAATATTCTTTTTCGGGTGCAAGTGTTGTAATGGCTGAAAAAAATCGTGAAAGACTTGAAAAGACATCAAATTATCTTAAAGACAAAGCTTGTGATGTTTTACCCGTTATTACGGATGTAAGCAAAGAAAACGATTGTAAAAACCTTATTCTTGAAACTATTGACAAATATGGCAGGATCGATATTTTAATCAATAATGCTGGAATTTCAATGAGAGCTTTATTTGAAGACCTTGATTTAAAAGTTATCAAACAGCTGATGGATATAAATTTCTGGGGAACCGTTTATTGTACAAAATATGCTTTGCCTTATTTGTTAGAAAGCAAGGGAACAATAGTTGGTGTTTCATCAATTGCAGGTTACAAAGGTTTGCCGGGAAGAACAGGATATTCTGCGTCAAAATTTGCAATACAGGGCTTTTTGGAAACAATACGAATTGAGAACTTGAAAAAGGGGTTGCATGTTTTAATTGCCTGTCCGGGTTTTACTTCAACAAACATCAGGAATTCGGCACTTAGTAAGGATGGCTCTCAACAGGGTGAATCCCCTCGTGATGAAGATAAAATGATGACACCCGAAGAAGTTGCCAGACACATCAGGCACGCTGTTGATAAAAGAAAAAGAACTTTGATTTTAACAAGTCAGGGAAAATTGACTATACTTTTAAATAAATTCTTTCCAAAATTAATAGATAAAATGGTTTATAAACACATGGCAAAAGAGCCTGATTCGCCGTTTAAGTAACTTAATTTTCTTTATCAATTTTCCTGAAGGAATCCTTTGGATAAAACTAAAACCAACTTTGGCATGAATTTACAAATAAGTAGCAGTGGCAGCAGCAGTTGCAGGAAAATTCTTACTGCTACTGCATCTGCCACTTATGACATTAACTTTACAGTATTTCAGAATGACAGAAAAAACATCACTTTGCCCTTGGGTGGAATCGCATTATAGCATCACGCAAATACTCACGGTCTAAGTGTGTATAAATTTCTGTTGTTATAATTGATTCATGTCCCAGCATTTCCTGCACTGCCCTTAAGTCTGCCCCACCATCAACCAAATGGGATGCAAACGAATGCCTGAAAGTATGCGGACTAATAGTTTTCTTTAAACCAATTTTTCCGGCAAGTTCTTTAATAATAATAAAAATCATTACTCTTGATATTTTCCCACCTCTTTTATTCAGAAAAAGAATATCTTCACTATCTTTCTTCACAGTTAAATGATTTCTGATGTTTTCAAGGTAAATATTAATATGCTTCTGAGCTGAGTTTCCAATTGGCACTAATCTTTCTTTATCACCTTTGCCTATGATTTTAATAAAACCCTCATTAAAATATAAATTTGAAATTTTTAATCCTGTTAATTCCGAAACCCGTAATCCACAACCATATAAAGTTTCAAGTATTGCCTTATTACGAACACCTTCAGGTTTGCTCAAATCAATTGCTTCAATAAGTTTGTTTATTTCTTCAATACTTAAAGTGTCAGGAAGTTTTCTTCCAATTCTTGGTGATTCAAGCAATTCGGTAGGATTTACTTTAATTATATCTTCTAAAAGTAAGTATTTGTAAAAAGCTTTTATTCCCGATATTATCCGCGATTGCGACCTTGCACCCATTCCTAACTCATTAATCCACTTTAAAAAATCCTGTAAGTGTTTTAATTCAATTTTTTCAGGAGTGATATTTAATTTTTGACAATCTAAGTATTGAACGAATTTTTCAATATCATGAATATATGCTTCAATAGAATTAACTGATAAAGATCTTTCTAATTGCAGAAATGCTTTAAATCCTTTTATGTATGATTGCCATATCATAATTACAAAGGTAAGTAAATTATGACATTAGTAGATGGATTGATAGAAATTCTAGAAGAAGCTATTATAATCAGGATAGTAAAATCTTTTGCGGGCAATTTCAATTGAATACATAAAATTAATAACATCTGACTCAGAGCATAACTCTCCATCTCCATCAAATAATTCAACATGAACCTCTGCAAAATTTATTCTTGTTTTTGTTAACAGGGCTTTTAAAGTTATTTTTCCTTTATTGCAATAAACAGGTTTTTTGAATTTTGTTTCCATTTTTGAGGTAACGCCTGCTGTTTTTAGCTTAATCTGGGCACACCAACTTGCTATTTCATCCATCAAAGCTGCCTGTATACCTCCATGCAAAACATTATTGTAACCCTGAAAATGTAATTTTGGCAACCATTCGCTAATGATATACTCATCATCTTCAAAAAAATCCATTTGCAGTCCGTTTACATTATTTGGCGAACAGCCAAAACAATTGTAACCTTCTATTTCAGTATATGGATTTAAAATTCTGCGTTTCATTAATCTAGAGTTTAGCTATTTCTTCTTCTTAAATTTTGTCTTTTTAATCAAATTTCCTTCCTCATCATACTCAAACCAGTAACCTTTTTTTTCTCCTTTGGAATATGAGCCGGTGATTTTAATTTTACCGTTTTTATAATATTCTGTATAAATGCCATTTTGTTTGTTTGATTTATAATACTTTTCACTTTGCAGAGAATCATTATTATAATAGGTTTTTTGAACACCATCAAACAAATCATCCAAATAGGTATATTCTGCAATCAATTTACCTGATGTATTATACCATTTTGTCAACCCGTTTTTTTTACCATTCTTATACTTGCTTTCTTCCTGTATACCTCCTTTATCATAATATAATATTTTTAATCCATGTATCTTACCGTCTTTATAATTAATCTTTGATAATGCTCTTCCGCCGTATTTATATTTTATTGAAAGTCCATCCAATAAACCGTTCTTGAAATTTTCATGAACTTTTAAATATCCCCTGTTATCTAAAACAACACTTAAACCGTTTTTTTTGCCATCTTCATAATATTCAATTTTATTTATGAGTCCATTCGCAGAAACAGTAACCCAATTCCCTTGTTTTTTATTATCAACATAATAACCCGATGATACTAATTTACCTGCCTTTTCCTGATAGAATCCCTGTTTGATTTCATTTTTTAATGTATCCTGTACATTTGAATTTACATTTTGAGCATTTACCATAATAAAGGTAAACAAAACAATAATAATTAAAGCTATTTTATTCATAATTTTTAATTTAATAATATTTATAATAAATTTTAAAATTTTCAGCCTGCTAAATTAATTAAAATATTTAATATACTTCACCATATAAGTCAAACATATCGGCTTTTGTAATTTTATGATATAAAATTCACCAATCCTGAAATTGTTTTCAGATTTTTCAATCAAAACTTCATTATCAACTTCCGGAGAATCATATTCAGTTCTGCCAATAAAATAATTCTCTTCTTCCCTATCAATTAAAATTTTAAATTTATCACCAACTTTCTTTAAATTATTTTGATACGAAATATCTTGCTGAATTTGCATTATTTCATCAGCTCTTTGTTGCTTGATTTTTTCAGGAATATTATCTTTTAAAAAATAAGCAGGAGTGTCCTCTTCGTGTGAATAAGTAAAAATACCTAATCTGTCAAATTTTGATTCAATAATGAATTTTTTCAAATCTTTAAAATCCTGATCTGTTTCGCCGGGATAACCAACAATTAGAGTTGTCCGAATTGCTGAATCGGGAATTTTATTACGAATTGTATTAATCAATTTCAGGGTTTCTTCACCGGAAATACCACGCCGCATTGATTTAAGTAAACTGTCGCTTATGTGTTGCAAAGGAATATCAATATAATTGCAAATATTATCCTGTTCTTTCATTACATCCAAAACATCAATCGGGAATCCTGCAGGATATGTATAATGCAGGCGTATCCAATCAATACCATTTATTTCAGAAAGTTTTCGCAGCAAATCAGCCAGCTTTCTTTTCTTATATAAATCAATGCCATAATATGTAAGGTCCTGGGCAATCAGAATTATTTCCTTGACTCCCTTCTCTGCTAATATTTTTGCTTCATTAATAATTAAATTAACCGGCTTTGAAACATATTTCCCGCGAATTAATGGTATGGCACAAAATGAACATTGCCGGCTACAACCTTCAGCTATCTTCAGGTAAGCATAATGAGGCAGAGTGGTTAAGTGCCTGTTATTTATTAAAGTTTTATTATAATTACCTCCAAGGTCTTTTACAATTTCATGTAATTCGTTAACGCCATAAATTCCGTCTATTTTTTTAATTTCTTTTTTTAGCTCATTTTTGTATCGTTGCGAAAGGCAACCCATTACAAAAACTTTTTCAATCAGTCCTGCTTTTTTAGCTTCAATATATTGTAAGATAGTATCAATTGATTCCTGCTTTGCATCATTTATAAATCCGCAGGTATTAATAACAATAACATTTGAATTATTATCCGA
>JAUWSB010000172.1 GCA_030610255.1 Bacteroidota bacterium | reverse complement strand
TTTCAATAACCAGCCATATTGACACTTCAACTTAAACCCATCTGCCTATTTGTCAGTTGATTAGTATGATTTTAAGTACATTCTCAATTGGTACAGAAATTGACATTTCAATTCCAGAAAAATTAATCTCGATAAAAACATTTTAACCATTTTATCTGAAAAGGAAAGCAAAAAAGAAATTTTGGTTTCATAAATAAGTGTAAACTTTGGTTAATAATTAAAAAAGTCTGCTGTTCACGGCAGACTTTTTTGTTTTAATGATATATGATTATTTTCTTAATTCTTAATATATTCGTCTCAAATTCGTGAATTCGTGGCGTTTATTTATCTAAGTAGTTATATTTCTATAAATTTCCACAAATTTCTATATAGTTTCAACCTAATTTAATTTATCTTTGCGAAAATTTTTTTAATCCCTAAAAAATCATATTATGAATTTAAGAAACATTTTAATTGCTTTATTTTTAATATCCGGCGTAGCCTTATATTCTCAGACACCAAATAGAAAAATTTATGATGAAAAAGCCGGTCAGCATGTACTTATCGGAAAATGTAACCTTAAAGGCTTGAAAACAGGTAATTTCGGTTATCATTTTAATATTGAATATAAAGAATATAACCCCAATACCTCTGTTATTGAAAAAATCAAGGAACATTTGGATGGTATTACAATTACAGTTGTATTAGGCACATGGTGCAGCGACAGCGAATTACAATTACCGCGATTTTATAAAATTATGGATATGGTAAATTTCAATGAAAAAAACATATCATTAATTGGTGTTGATACAAAAAAACAAACCTATATCACTGATATTAGTGATTTAGAAATCAAATTAATCCCTACATTTATTTTTTATCGTAATGGTAAAGAAATCGGGCGCATAATTGAAACTCCCAAAAAAACTCTTGAGAAAGACATTTTGAAAAAAATCAAGTAACCGATTTGACATTTTGAATGAAAATTATAAATACTATTAAAAATACTAAAGAGTATTTAAAAAATATCCGGTCGCAAAACCTGTCAATAGGATTTGTGCCTACAATGGGAGCATTACACGAAGGTCATCTTGAACTCATTAGAAAAGCAAAAAATGAAAATGATTTTGTTGTGTGTAGTATTTTCGTGAATCCAATCCAGTTTAACAACCGTGAAGACCTTGAAAAATATCCGGGAAATTTAGAAAATGATATTTCAGAATTAGAAAAAACCGGTTGTGATCTTTTATTTTCTCCATCTGTTAAAGAAATGTACCCTGCTCCTGTAAAAACCAAGTATGATTTCGGAGATCTGGAAAAAGTTATGGAAGGGAAGCACAGGCCGGGGCATTTTAACGGAGTGGCTATTGTTGTTAAAAAATTATTTGAAATCATAAAACCTGATAAATCATATTTTGGTGAAAAGGATTATCAACAACTTGTAATTATTCAGGCATTGGTAAAAAAATATAATATCCCGGTTGAAATTGTTCCTTGTGCTACTGTCAGAGAACCTGATGGATTAGCAAAAAGTTCAAGAAATAAACGTTTAACACCCGAAGAACGAAAAATAGCCCCTGTTATTTATCAAATATTAAAAGAAGTAAAAAATAAAGCAGGGAAGACTCCAATTAATGAGTTAAACAAATGGGTTGAACAACAAATAAATAATTGCAAAGGCATGAAACTGGAATATTTTGAGGTTGTTGATAAAAAAACACTTCAACCCATTGAAAGCTGGGAAAATAAAGATTGCATTGTTTGTATTGCACTTTTTTTAGGAAAAGTTCGTTTGATAGATAATATAATTCTGTTCTAGTCCATTCAAAAAGGCCATTAGTGATTAAATGTTAATGATAATTATTAAAATGTATTTTACGAGTTACGGTTTACGAATTACGTGTTTAGGGTTCTCGTAACACATAATCCCGCAACTGTTTATAATATTTCCCGCTTTTGTTGTTTTTTTATCAAACTAGCTTTTAAAATATTTTAGTATTTTTGCAGCATCATGAAAATAGAAGTTTTAAAATCAAAAATCCACAGGGCAACTATTACACAAGCTAATTTAAATTATATCGGCAGTATTGAAATTGATGAAAATTTAATGGATGCTGCTAATTTAATTGAAAACGAAAAAGTTCACATATATAATATTTCAAATGGTGAACGACTTGTAACTTATGTAATTAAAGGACAAAGAGGTTCCGGAATAATTTCAATGAATGGTGCTGCCGCCCGAAAAGCTCAGATTGGCGACCTGATCATAATCATTTCTTATGCCTCAATGGAATTTGAAGAAGCAAAGAAATTTAAACCTTCAATCATTTTTCCTGATAATAACAACCAACTAACCTGATTTTTTTGAAGAAGAAAATTATAGCTGTATTTAAATATCTGGTGTTTCTGTTTATTGGGCTGTTTTTATTATGGCTTGTTTTCAGGAAAGTAGATTTGCATTTGGTTATCCGGCAAATTTTAAATGCTAATTATTGGTGGATTCTGTTGTCTTTTGTTTTTGGAATAATTAGCCATATTGCCAGAGCTATTCGCTGGAATATTCTGATAAACTCCTTAGGTTATAAAACCAAAACAAGCACTACTTTTTATGCTGTAATGATAGGATATTTTGCTAATATGGCATTGCCGAGATTAGGCGAAATAACTCGTTGCGGCGTTTTAAGCAAAAAAGATAAAATTCCTTTTGATTCCCTTTTCGGTACAGTTGTGGCTGAAAGGGTATTTGATTTAATTATTCTTATCATTTTAGTTATTGGTGTAATTGTTTTTCAGTTAAAATTGGTTGGAGGTTTTGTTGATGATAGAATATTTACTCCTCTATTTTCAAAATTTTCAAATAATGTATTTCCGATTTTACTTATTTTATTTATTTTACTATTATTGTTGATAATAATTTTTTTCCTTTTCAGGTATTTCAAACCCAGATTAAAAGAAAAATCATTTTACAGTAAAATCGCAGAATTTATAAGTGGTTTTTTTGACGGACTAAAAACAATTCTAAAATTAAAAAACAAATCAGGATTTTTGTTTTACACATTTGTTATTTGGTTTATGTATTTTTTAATGACTTATGTGGTATTTAATTCCATGCCCGAAACCTCTCATCTAACAATTATTGATGGTATAACTGTGTTGGCAATAGGAAGCCTTGGCATGGTAGTACCGGTTCCCGGTGGCATTGGAGCATTTCATTTTTTTGTTAAAGCAATACTTTATGAATTATATGATGTTCCATCGACTGCTGCTGCATCATGGGCAACTTTGATTCATACTTCACAGGGAATAATGCTTATTGTTGTTGGAGTTTTTTCATATATTATGATATTTTTACAAAGAAAAAAAGCCGAACATGTCAAAATTTGAAATTATAAAATCAAAAATATTTTCTAAAGAATCTTTAAAATATCAATTAGCAATTTGGAGATTTTTAAGTAAGAAAATAGTATTTACTAACGGATGCTTTGACATACTTCATTTAGGACATATTGATTATTTATCTAAAGCCGCAGAATTTGGAGATGTGTTAATTGTTGGACTGAATTCTGATGATTCTGTCAGGACGATAAAAGGAATTAACCGTCCAATTAATGATGAAAATTCAAGAGCTATGATCTTGGCATCTTTGAATTCTGTGAGCGCAGTAATATTATTTGACGAAGATACTCCATATAATTTAATCAAATTTGTACAACCCGATGTTTTGATCAAAGGCAGTGATTATAAGCCCGAAGATATTGTTGGCTATGATATTGTAAAAGCAAAAGGCGGAGAAATAGAAACAATTGATTTTTTACGCGGTTATTCAACCTCTTCGATTATTGATAAAATAAAAAAGATTTAATAAAATGTTACACGTTATAAGTTATTGGATATTAACATATAACTATTTCAAATAAAAATGGCAAAACCAAGAATCATATTTTTCTGTCAGAATTGCGGGGCACAATCACCGAAATGGATTGGCAGATGTCCTTCCTGCGGCGAATGGAATACTTATGCTGAAGAAGTTGTACATAGGGAAAAAGATAAAGATCAGATCGCAAAACTTTCAACAAAAAAAGATTCGGGAAAGCCGGTGCCTGTCAATGAAATTAAAGAAGCTAAGGAAAATCGTATCAATACTAATAATAATGAATTGAACAGGGTATTAGGCGGTGGATTAGTTTATGGTTCATTGGTTTTAATTGGTGGTGAGCCGGGTATAGGCAAGTCCACATTAATGTTACAGATTGCACTTAATATTAAAAATTTTAGGGTTCTATATGTAACCGGTGAAGAAAGCCATCAACAAATAAAAATGAGAGCAGAACGTATCGGAATTAATAATCCAAACTGTTATATCCTTACCGAAACTTCAACACAAAATATTTTCAGACAAATTGAAAAATTAACTCCTGATATATTAATAATTGATTCTGTTCAAACCCTGCATACGGATATTATTGATACATCAGCAGGAAGCATTTCACAGATAAGGGAATGTGCTTCCGAAATGCAGCGTTACTCAAAATTAACTGATGTTCCGGTTTTTTTGATCGGGCACATAACAAAAGAAGGAAGTCTCGCCGGTCCGAAACTTTTAGAACACATGGTTGATACCGTACTTCAGTTTGAAGGCGACAGAAATTACGGATACCGGATTTTAAGGGCAACAAAGAACCGTTTTGGCTCAACATCTGAATTAGGAATTTATGAAATGCAGGATTCGGGATTAAGAGAAGTATCCAATCCATCGGAAATACTTATCTCGCAAAGAGATGAAAACGTAAGCGGTGTTGCAATAGCTGCAACTTTAGAAGGTATGCGACCCATGTTGATCGAAGTACAGGCTTTGGTCAGTTCTGCTGCTTACGGAACACCACAAAGGTCATCAACGGGTTTTGATTTGAGGCGTTTGAATATGTTACTCGCAGTTCTGGAAAAAAGAAGCGGTTTTCGTTTGGGTGTTAAAGATGTGTTTTTAAATATTGCCGGCGGAATAAAAGTTGATGACCC
>JAUWSB010000055.1 GCA_030610255.1 Bacteroidota bacterium | reverse complement strand
GAATTCGACTAAATAATTTTAATTCACCTTCGGTTCTTAAAATTATAGTCTCATTTAATCTGTCTTCCGTCTTCCGTCATCCGTCTTCTGTCTTCTGTCTTCCGTCATCTATTTTTCCCAACCACTTAGATTACGTATCAGTTTTTCTGAACCTAAAAATCAGCATTTCTAACCCCAATTTCAGCAAATTACTATTCTATTGGTTATGTTATAGCCTTATTTTTACAGATTAAACAATTCATTTAATTATGGGTTTTCTTAATTTGATTTTATAAGAATAGCATACCTCAAAAAGATTTTCTTACTATGATCGAAATATTATTAGCATTTTTACTTTACATAGCTTTATCCATTGTTATTGCAAGCCGAGCAAAAAATTCCCATTTAGATTTTGCTCAACTTTTTTTAATAAGTTTTTTCTTAACACCGATAACCGGAGTTACTTTTTTAATCACAACAAAAAAACGATTTTATTATTATGTATATCAATATAGATGTCCAAGATGCAATTATTATTTTACAGAAAAACACTCTAATTGCCCTCAATGTATAGAAGAAGGATATAAGGTTTCTTTAAAAAAGGTGAAGAAAATAATGACCTAATCAGTTTTTCTGAACCTAAAAATCAGCATTTCTAACCCCAATTTCAGCAAGTTGCTTATTTTTAAATTTAAATATTTATTTTAATTTTACACCAAACAACTGAAAATTAGTTGTCAGATTTATATAATTATAAAAATGCTAAAACCAATAACTTTAGATCAATTTTATTGCTATTAACGACTATTACATTAACAATAAAAAGAATAAAGTCAAATGTTTGTTTATAAAAAAATTGTATTATTAATTTCTTTGGTTGTATTATTTTTTTCATTTTTAACAATTGTTCCTGCTCAGAATAACAACACAGCAGAGATGTCTATTACTTTAAAAATTCCTGCTATTGCTCTTATTGATTTCGTAGTAGATGGTAGTCAGATGATAACATATAGTTATTCTTATTCAGGACCTAACCAGGTAGAGCAAATCATTATACCGACAACAGGTGACAAAACATGGTTAAATTACTCTTCTATTGTTAAAAGTGGCTTAACAAATTATATTACTGCTCATATAAGTTCAGGTAGTTTACCCGCAGATGTTTCATTAAATGTATTAATCGGTGCAGATGTAGGTGTTGGCGCCGGTTTAAAGGGAACAAGTATAGGACAAATAACCCTTTCTACATTTCCACAGAATATAATTACCAATATAGGAAGTTGTCACACTGGTAGGGGAATTAACAAGGGCCATCAACTTACCTATATCTGGGAAAATCCTGATAGTTACAATTATAGTCTTAATTACGAAGAAGGTAATGCTATTGCAGTTACTTATACTTTTACATCTACTGAATAATTTTATTATGAAAAAATCAGGATTAATATTTATTATGCTTGTGGGGAGTTTACTGCTCACCACAAATGCATGGACACAGGATTGGACAGCTGGAGATAATGTTACATTAACAGTACAAGATTTTTGTCTGATAGAAACCAATTATGCCCCTGTTGCTTTAACACTTATAACCTCAACAGCTGGAGCAGCTGCTGCTTCTACATCAAACTCCGACTTGTTTGTAAAAATATCTTCTATTGTACCTGGTGGTACAAACCGTGAAATTACGGCTAGGATTTCCAGTGGATCTGTACCCACAGGAACAGCCTTAACTTTAGTTTCTGCGCCTTGTACCACCACAAACAGCGGTGGGATTTTAGGAACTCCTGTAGCCACACCCATTACCCTTTCAGCAATAGATCAGGATTTAGTTATAGGAATCGCAACTTGCTATACAGGTACCGGTTATAATGATGGATACCAGATGACCTATACATGGGGACCTGACAGTCCGTCAACAAACTATGGACTAATTGAATCTAATACTTATAACATAATCGTAGTATTTACAATTACAGCCCATGATGGTAATTAACATTAAACATTTGTATGTAGTAATGATATGGAGGCAATACCCAGGAGGCGAATTTGCTTAGATTATATATCAGTTTTTATGAACCAAATTTCAGTTTTTATGAACCAAATTTCAGCAAGTTACCTATATTTTTCTTTATATTATAATTTAAATTTGTATCAAAAAAAAATCTAATCACTTAAACTTATATTATTATGAAAAATTTAATTTTAATTATTGGAATGGTTGGAGCATTTTCAATGCTCACCATAAACGTATGTGCACAAGATTCTGAAACATCGAACCATTCATTAGATATGGGCATACCTGAAGTTTGCCTTTTGGATACTGATGCTGGTTCTATTTCTTTAGAACTTACTACTACAGAAGCTGGTGCTCAAATTTCCGGGGGTACTGGTACTGGTTATGCACAGGTTTCTTCTATCGTTAGTGCAGCAGAAACTCGTACAATTGAAGCTACAATTACCGGTGTACCAGCCGGAACCTCTTTAGAAGTAGATACTGCCATACCCTCCAATGGCAACCAGGGAGGAATATTAGGATCTGGTACTTCAAGTGTTGCACTTGTTAATGGCGCAGGGGCAGTAACTCTGGTAACTACTATCGGAAGTTGCTTTACTGGTACTTCTGCTACTGATGGATACGTACTTTCATATACATGGGATGCTGGTGCCGTAGGTGACTATGGAAGTATTGTGGCTACTACTGGTTCTACTGCAACCGTTGTTTTAACAATTACAAACACACCATAATAACATACTGTATCAAACATTACTTAATAAGCTAATTTTGTGTAAAATGATTTGGTGGAAATACACATGAACATTATAGAATTAATTTATTAAAACAAAAGCTTATAAATCGGGGGGGGTAATACCCCCTTCATTTTTGGCACTCGTAATAATAATTAAAGTCGGTTAATATACTACGCATTTTGAATTTTATAAAAAAATATTAAATTAATTATAAACGTAATGAATATTTTGAATTTCATTGATAGATTTCCAGCTATTTTTAAACAAAGTAGAAGATAAAAAAAGTTTAAAAAAAGCCATCTATTATTTGTATTTTAAATTAAATCTTCTTAATATTGTCGAATAACAATTAAAAAGATATTAATATGAAAACAATCAAACTTTTTTTTGCATGTATTCTTTTAAGTGTTTTACCCTTGCTTTCAATAGCTTCAATTGAAGTAGTAGGAAGTTTAAGACATATTCACAAGGGAATGCAGGGTGATGTTTATAAAGGTGAAATTAAAATACATAATAGCGATGACCTTGATCAGGAAGTAAGAATCTATCAAACTGATTTGCTATACAATTTTGAAGATTTTACTTTTTATGACGAACCGGTAACCCATAATCGTTCAAATGCCAAATGGATACAATTTAGCCCTAAAACTGTAATAGTAAAGGGAAATGAAACAATTTACATTCAATATGAAATTACAATACCTCAAGGCGATACTATTAAAGGCACTTATTGGAGTGTATTAATGATTGAAGGGGTTTTACCCATTGATCCTGCTCAACCGGGGCAATTAAATATTAACACGGTAACACGTTATGCTATACAGATAGTTACTGAAATTGCGGATAAAGGTATTGGCGAATTAGAATTTTTAGAACCAACTCTAATAACTGAAGGTGACCAGTTGTTTTTAGCTGTTGATATTTTGAACACCGGTGAGCATTATATAGTACCCGAGGTATCCATTGAATTGTTTGATGAAGCAGGCAAATCTGTTAAAGTAATAAAAGCGCCTAAAAAAGGACTTTTTCCTACAACTTCAGCACGTTATAGGTTTAATCTGGAAGGAATCGAAGGGGAGAAAACATATCAAACGTTAATAATTGCAGCAGGACAGGATGAAGATGTTTTCGGATTAGAATATACACTATATTTTTAGATAGGCTACTTAATAAAGTTAATAGTAGTCTGTAAACGGCAGTAGACTTTTTACATCCCACAAAAAAGAATAAGGATTAAAGCCGATAACTGTTGTAATTAATTAAGAACGTATGTAAATGTGGAAAAGTGTTTCAATATTTACATCATACCTGTTAATTTCATTTACAGTTCTTGCCGGCAATGGCGATTTGGAGATACAATTGATTAATAAAAATAAGATAGAACTAACACCGGGTTCTACTTCTAATATAGTTATTATGTTGATCAATAATTCCGAAACCGCAAGAGAGTTCCACCTAAAAATTAACACACCCAAAGGCTGGAGTCAACTAACAGATTATACATCTGTTATGGTTGAGAAGTCTAGTAAAAAATTAAAGATTTTTAGTTTTTATATTCAGGAGTCTACCAAGGTAGGTGACTATACTATTGACATTGACGCACATGAAAAATCAGAAAATATCAAAATTGGGACGGTTAAAATTCCTGTTTATGTAAAACCAAGATATGAGATTCTGACAAAAATAATGAAAGCTCCTGAATATGTATTTTCCGGAGATACGCTGAGTGTAAAATTTATAATACAGAATTTATCAAATGTAGAGGCAAATATTCAAGCCACGATTATAAACGTAAATTTACCGGAAACCAGAACTTTTACTTTAGCTCCTGATTCTTTAATATTTACCAGTGTTTTCATTACTACTGTAAAAGATATAATACATTATACTCGAAATAGCGTAAGCTTTACAGCGTCAATTATTGAAAGCCCTGAAACAAAAAGCACTGTTTCATATATTTTTGATGTAATTCCTTCCGGCAAAGTTAAATTTGATGCCTATAACCGTATTCCCGTTAAAATATCCGGACTTCTTGTTACAGACAATCAACTTGGTGATAGAAAATATGGTGCCATGTTCGACATAAAAGGTGCCGGTATGTTATCTAAAAGAAAAATGAGAGCAGTTGACTTTCATTTTCGCGGGCCCAACCGACAAGGAAACCCAATTTTAGGACAAACTGATGAGTATTATGTAAAATATTCTTCAATGCGTTCAAAAGTAGTACTTGGTGATAATAGTTACAGACTCACCGATTTAACCGAAGGTTCAAGAAATGGCAGAGGTGTTGAATATAAACATAAATTTAAAAAACTAAGTGTTGGATCATTTATAAATTACCCCCGATTTTATCCCAATATAAATCGGGTATTTTCTGTATTCGGCAGCTATTTTTCTGGTAAAAAGTTCCGTATAAATGCAGGTTACCTTAACAAAGCGTTTGTAACAGACAGTACAGCCCAACTTTTTACAATTTCAGGAGAAGCAACCCCCTTTTCGTGGGGTAATATTGAGCTTGAGTATGCTTCCGGAATGGCTAATGGAAAAATGACCATGGCATATTCAACAGCCTTCAAAATCAACTATTCCCGATACAGGTTATTTTTTAACTATACAATGGCAGATAAAGATTTCCCGGGTTATTTATCAAATTCGCGGTACATGTCAACTGGTATAAGTACAATTATTTTGCGCAAAGTAAACCTATCTGTTAATTACAATTTTAACCATTTAAATATTGCCTTAGATACTATGTATGCAAATGCGCCTTTTAGTGACAACCTAAATTTTTCGGCAGGCTATATGCTTAATTATAATCATAGTATAAGCATTGGAATAAACATGCGCGGAAGAGAAGACAGGGGAACGCCAAAACAATTTGATTATAAGGAATATACAGCACGACTCACATTTCAGAGTAAAATAAAACGATTTGGAATAAAAATTTATGGGGCTATTGGCAAAACAAAAAATTTACTACAACTGAAAGAGGGTGAATTAACAAATGTATTAAACGCTAATTTAACTCTACAATACAAAATCAATAAAAATATATTTGTGAGTAGTTTTGTTAGTTATCTGGGAGGTCAACAATACCTTACCGACGATTATACCAGGGTTTTTTATGGAGGTATGATTAATGCCAGTTGGAATAAGAAGATGACAATTGTATTTCAATACCAAAACAATTATGAGATAGAAGAGTATTACAGAGACAGAAGCTTATTTGCTTTAGATGCCAACTACCTCGTAAATAGAAATCACGAAGTTGGAGTAGGTGTAAATTACAACCTAAGAAAAAACTACATAAACAATACACAACTGAGTGCAAGTTTAAACTACACTTACACTTTAAATATTCCGGTTTCGAGGAGGGAAGATATTGGAAGCCTTCAGGGCAAAGTAATAAACAACGGTGTGGATAATGTTGAGGGAATTTTATTTACTCTCGCCGGCAATATTGCTATTTCTGATAAAAATGGCGAATTTGACTTTCCTTTTGTAAAAACAGGAACGCATTTTTTATTCATGGACAATTCAAAATCAGGACTAAATTCTATTGCTGAAATACCGGGACCTTATAAAATAGAAATACTCCCCGGGCAAAAGTATTTTTTTGAAGTTTCCTTAACAAAATCAGGGAAAATAACCGGCACTATAGTTATTGAGGAAGATGAAAATAAGGATAATAAAGGTTTTATTCCGGTAAAAGAAGAATTGAAAAACCTGATCATTGAAGCCAATAATGGAAATGAAGTATATAGGGTGTTCACCAAAAAAGATGGGACATTCAATTTTGAAGACCTAAGGCCAGGGCAATGGAAAGTAAAAGTGTACGACAGAGGTATACCAAAAGGATACAAACTGGTAACCGACGAATATAATATAAACCTGACTTCAGAGCAAGTAAAAAATATTAATGTTATTATAAAGAAAAAATCCCGCAGGATAAAATTTCAAAAAAAATACTAATTTTATAATAAAAAACTTATTATCATAATGAACAAACTACGAATAATTTTCTGGATATTATTGCTTTCAATAAGTTGTGTATCACATGCACAAAACAGTATTTCAATTACCAATAGAAATCCAATATACATGGATTTGACACCTTCTTTCAATGCAGGTTTACCTAAAAAAATTATTACTGACGATTCACAATGGCTTAATTATACAACTTTAGTCGATCCGTCTGGACCAACCATTTCAATTACAGTTGAAGTGGCTTCGGGTAGTATTCCTGAAGGACTGGAGCTGCAAATCGAAGCCAGCCCTTATATAGGTAAGAGCAAAGGCAAACCGGGAACGCCTACCGGAAAATTAGCTGTTACTCATGTACCACGCGTATTAATTGATAATATTGGTACTAGTTATACAGGCTCTGGAAGGAACGAAGGTCACCGACTCACCTTCTCATTTATTATAACAGACTATTCAAAACTACTATCTGGTATAACTACAATATATGTGCAATACACAATTACTCAATAGTTGATATTATTATATAACAAACAGTCAGTTAAAAATGGCAGGAGTTAAAGAAACACCAAGGCAAAGAATGATAGCTATGATGTATTTAGTTATGATGGCTTTATTGGCATTAAATGTTTCCAAAGATGTAATTAATGCCTTTGTTGTTGTGAATGAAAACATATTAGAGACAAATTTAAATTTTTCACAAAAGCTGCAAGATATTTATACAAATTTTGAAAAAAATTATCAGCTGAACCAGATTAAAGTAAAGCCATTCTGGGAAAAAGCAAAAGAGGCAAAATTGCATTCTAGTGAGATAGTTAAATATATTAATGACATTCGATATGAATTAATCTCAAAAACCGAAGGCATCTCTATTGATTCTGCAAAAAATGTCTCCGTTAAAGAACTACGGAAGAAAGACAATTACACTATACCAACAAATTATTTTATGGGAAATTCGGATGATGGTTCTGATGGTGTTTCAAAAGAATTAAAAGATAAAATAAATGAGTATCGTCAAAAAATGCTCAAATTGGTTGATCCGAAAAACTTAGATAATGTAAACCTCGGCCTTATAACCGAAGGTCCTTATTATAATGCAGATGGTAAAGAACAAAACTGGGAGATACACTTTTTTTATAATACAATTCTTGCCGCTGATATTCCTATTTTGAATAAAATCATTTCAGACATTTATAATGCAGAATTTGATGTTGTTAATTTATTGCATAAGTCAATTGGGCAGGGGGATTTTAAGTTTGATAGAATAGAAGCAAAGGTTCTTCCAAAAAGTAATTTTGTTTTTATCGGCGACGAATATTATGCCGAAATAATCGTAGCTGCTTATGATACAACTCAAAGTCCTGAAGTTTACTATTCGAAAAATATTGACTATCTGCCTGTAACACAATATAAGCAAGCTACATTACTTGATAGTAAAACTGGAAAAATAATTATTAATTTCCCGGCCAGATCGGAAGGAATAAAAAAATACGCAGGATTTGTAAGGGCAAAAACAGGCACCGGTATTGTGAACGATTATCATTTTAATACTGAATACGTTGTAGCTAAACCTTCTTATACCATATCTGCCAAAAAAATGAATGTGTTTTATATTGGTGTTGGTAATCCTGTTTCTATTTCTATTTCCGGAATACCTAAAGAAAATTTAACGCCTTCTATTTCCTGTGGTACTATAAAACGTGATCCTTTCAACGATGATTGGATAGTGAATATTCCCCCCGGCTTCACAGAGGCAATTATCAACATTTCAGCCAATATAAATGGTGTTAAAAGGGAAATGGGATCAAAAATATTTAGAGTCAAAAGGCTTCCTGATCCCATTGCGACAATTGCAAATAAAAATTCAGGTGTAATCAACCGGGAAATTATGATTGCTGCGGGGACATTATCCCCAAAAATGCCTGCTGACTTTGAATTCGACCATTCTTTTGTGATTAGTTCTTTTACAATGACAATTCAAAGAGGTTTTAGAGTTTATCACTTTAATTCAAACAACTCCTATCTTACGGATGAAATGATAGAACAAATTAAACGAACAAACAGGGGACAAAATATAGTGTTTGAAAACATTGTTGCCCGTGACCCCGATGGCATTGACAGGTCACTTTCTCCAATTGTTCTGACAATTAATTAGATAATAATAAATAAACATTAATGCTTCTTAAAGATAAACGAAACCTCTTTAATATCACATTCAATTTTTTCCGAATCACGGGTTTCAAGTATTAATTTTCCGACCTTAGAAATATTAGTTATTTTTGCTTCAATAATTTTATCTTTAAATTTGTATTTATGAAATGATTGAAATCTGAACATAGATTGTAAATAATCCGAATTAAGAAGTCCCTCCTGCCCGCTTCTTAATTGAAAATATCTTTTTTCTAAAAAAAAACATAGTTTTTCCAAACAGTTTTTAAGATCAAGAGATTCTTTTAAAATATTAATTAAAGAAACAGGATTTGGTGCTTCACTGTTAAATTTAATTTGATTTATGTTCAAACCTATTCCGATTATTGAATAATCAAAAACATTTCCCCGGATGGTGTTGTTAATCAAAATGCCAGCTACTTTCTTTTCATCAATATATATGTCGTTTGGCCATTTTATACTTACCTTATGTTTTTTTATAAAAGATTTTACAAAATCATAAACAGCTAATGCAACAAATTTGTTTAATATAAACTGTTTTTCAACTGCAAGAAAATCAGGGTATAACACAACACTGAATGTTAAATTCCTGAACGGAGCACTTTCCCAGTAATTATTATCCTGCCCTTTACCGGCATGTTGAGTTTTGGCAACAATAACCGTTCCTTCCGGCAATCTATCTTCAGACATCATCTTTGAAGCATAACTATTTGTTGAATCTACAGAATCAAGATTAATTATGTTAGCACCGATAGTTCTTTTCCTGTTCATAAAATAAATTTTCTGTATAAATTTCCACTGCCACTGCTACTTCTTCTGCTACTGCCACTTTTTTACAAATTCCCTATACATGCGGCTAAATGGTTTAACTGTCTAAAAATAAAAAACCATGTGTATTTTATAATTAAATTGCTTATTTTTGCAGTTGCAAATTTAAATATTAAATGGTAATAAAAACCCGGAAGACGAAATCGGAAATATTAACTGATATAATAATTCACGGAATTCAGGAAAAAAAAGGGAAAAATATTGTAAGCCTGAATCTAACAAAGATACCTAATGCAGTTTGTAATTTTTTTATTATATGTCATGGAACTTCAAAAACTCAGGTTGAATCAATTGCGGATTCCGTGATTTATGAAGTAAAAAAAGAAAGCGGTGCAAATCCGTGGCATAAAGAAGGTTTTATAAATGCGGAATGGATTTTAATAGATTATGCTGATGTGGTCATTCATATTTTTCAGGAAAACACAAGAGTTTTTTATCGTTTGGAAAATCTTTGGGCAGATGCTGAAATTCAAAAATTTAAGAACGATGAATAAAACCGCAAGGTTTTTATAAATTATAATTAAAGATATAATGGCAGAAAAAAGTAAAGAAATAAAAAATAAAGACGCTAAAAGTAAAATTCCTGCAAATCTACCAAAAGGGAAAAAACCAAAAGGAAAATTTAACTTCTATTGGATTTACGGAATACTGGCAGTAATTTTTATCACCATTCAATTTATGAATTTGGGAGATAGTGCTAAAAAAACCGACAAGAGAGATTTGATAGAAATGCTGGAATCAGAAGACGTTGAAAGAATAGTATTGATAAATAAAGAAAAAGCCGAAATCTATATAAAGAGTGACAAATTATCCAGACATGAATACGATGAAGTCAGAGGAAAAAATTCCGGAGACGCCGGACCACAGTTTTATTATAATATAACAACTCCTGATAAATTTGTTGACTGGGTTGAAGAAGCTCAGCGTAATTCTACTAAACCGGTATATGTTGAAAATGAAGTAAGACGAAACTGGGGCGGTGATATTTTGGGATGGATAATTCCAATAGTTGTCTTAGTTGGTGTTTGGTTTTTAATTATGAGAATGATGAGTCGTGGTGGAGGGGGTCCTGGCGGACATATTTTTAATATCGGTAAATCCAAGGCACAGCTATTTGATAAAAATGCAAATATTACTATTAATTTTGATGCTGTTGCAGGACTTGAAGAAGCCAAAGTTGAGGTAATGGAAATTGTTGACTTCCTGAAAAACCCGGAAAAATACACCCAATTAGGCGGAAAGATACCAAAAGGAGCATTACTTATTGGTCCTCCCGGAACAGGTAAAACATTATTGGCTAAAGCAGTAGCAGGCGAAGCTAAAGTTCCGTTTTTCTCAATTTCAGGTTCCGATTTTGTTGAAATGTTTGTAGGTGTTGGTGCTTCAAGAGTAAGAGATCTTTTCAAGCAAGCAAAAGAAAAAGCTCCATGCATAATTTTTATTGACGAAATTGATGCTATCGGACGTGCACGTGGCAGAAATCCTATGACCGGCGCTAACGACGAAAGAGAAAATACTTTAAATCAACTGCTCACCGAAATGGACGGTTTTGCAACCAACACAGGTGTAATTATTCTTGCAGCAACAAACCGTGCCGATATTCTTGACATAGCATTATTGAGAGCAGGCAGATTTGACCGTCAAATCCATGTTGAATTACCCGATCTGGAAGAAAGAAAAGCAATTTTTAAAGTCCACATGGAACCGTTAAAAATTAATAAAACGGTTAATATTGATTTCCTTGCAAAACAAACACCGGGTTTCTCAGGTGCCGATATTGCTAATGTTTGTAATGAATCGGCTTTGATTGGTGCAAGAAAAAACAAAAAAGTTATTGACAAGCAGGATTTTATGGATGCAATTGACCGAATTATCGGCGGATTGGAAAAAAGAAATAAAATCATTTCACAACGCGAGAAAAAAGTTATTGCATACCACGAAGCTGGCCATGCATCGGTTAGCTGGTTGCTTGAACATGCTAATCCGCTTGTTAAGGTTACCATTGTTCCCAGAGGCAAATCACTTGGTGCAGCATGGTATTTACCGGAAGAACGGCAAATTACAACCTTTGATCAAATGTTTGATGAAATGACCGCAGCTTTGGGTGGCAGAGCTTCAGAAAAAATCAACTTCGGAAAAGTTTCTACCGGTGCTTTAAACGACCTTGAAAAAGTTACCAAGCAGGCTTTCGCTATGGTTACTTATTTCGGATTAAATGAAGTAATCGGAAATATCAGTTATTATGATTCAACCGGTCAACAGGAATATTCTTTCCATAAACCATACAGTGAAAAAACTGCTGAAACCATTGATAAAGAAATAAGTAAAATGGTTGAAAAAGCATACCAAAGAGCTAAAAGCCTGTTACTAAAAAACAAATCCAAACTTGTAACATTAGCCACCCTGTTACTTGAAAAAGAAGTTATTTTTAGCGAAGATCTGGAGAAAATTTTCGGTAAAAGACCTTATGACGATAAAGGAAGTATTGAACCTGTCAAAACTGATAAGAAATTAGCTAAAAAAACAAAAATAAAAAAATCACCTCCTAAAACCAATGACCAACCCGATAAAAAAACTGTTGAAAAGGAAAGTAAATCACAAGTTCCGGAAAAAGAACAAACAGGTACTTTATTTTAAACTGACACTGAACGAGAATGCGAAATTATTCTAACATAAATTGCTTAAAACCAATGACTTTTAGGAATCCGTATGGATTAGAAATTTAATTCAACATTCGTAAAGTTTACGATGTGAAGCAAGTCCGTATGGATGCATTTAAGTATAATCAACACTTTTAATTTTTTATGGAAGAAAGTACATCACGTGAAAAAATATTAAAACGGGTAAGAAATGCTTTAATCAGCAAATTGGATAACCCTTATCCGAATGTTGAATTCGAAAGTCCGGTTTATACACAATTGGATGACACCTTGGATGTTGATTTTGCACAGGAATTTACAAAAGTTTCAGGAAAATTTATTTACTGCACTAATGAAATCGAATTTATAGAAAATCTGAAACTACTTATTTCTGAAGATAACTGGGATAATATATTTTGCCTTGACGAAAAAATTCAATCTTTATTATCTAATGGTGGAATAGCCTTTAAATCAAGCGAAAAGGATTTCCTTGACATTAATGTGGGAATTACCGGATGTGAATATTTAATTGCACGACTTGGAGGTGTTATGGTTTCATCAGGACAAAAATCAGGCAGAAGGTTGAATGTTTACCCCGAAACCCATATTGTGATGGCTTATACTTCGCAATTGGTTCCCGATTTAAAAGATGCTCTAAAAAAAATAAAGAAAAAATACAAAAATAAATTACCTTCAATGATCTCGGTAATTACAGGACCTAGCAGAACGGCAGATATTGAAAAAACACTTGTAATGGGTGCACACGGACCTGAAAACATGTACGTTTTTTTAATTGAAGATGATGAATTAACCGGCAATTAAAATATAGAGTGAAAAACCTTATAATAAGAACAATCACAGGATTAATATTTGTAGCTTTGATTATTGGTTCAATAATCTGGAGTCAGTATTCTTTTGTTATTCTATTTCTTGTAATCACTATATTAGGACTTTGGGAATTTTACAGTTTGGTTAAAACAACAAACTTTGCCCGTCCACAAATATTTACCGGAATTTT
>JAUWSB010000216.1 GCA_030610255.1 Bacteroidota bacterium | reverse complement strand
TTTTACCAATACTTTGCAGAGTTCACCACTTGTATCAACCGACTTAACAGTTGAATTGGTTTTAACCTTCATTTTATTTTTTTTGAACGACCTTGCCAGTTGTCTTGAAACTTCCTCGTCCTCAAGTGGAACAATCTCAGGCAGAAACTCAATCAAAGTAACTTCGGTTCCTATAGTATTATAGAAAAAAGCAAATTCAGAGCCAATTGCTCCGGAACCTACTACCACCATTGACTTTGGTTGCTTCGGTAATGTCAGGGCTTGCCTGTATCCGATTATTTTTTTTCCATCAATTTTTAAACCGGGAAGTTCACGTGAGCATGCACCGGTTGCAATTATAATATGATTTGCTGAATATTCAGTAATATTCTGATTATCATCAGTAACTTCAACAATATTGCCGGGTTTAATTTTACCATAACCTTTTATATGCTCAATTTTATTCTTTTTGAAAAGATACTGAATTCCTTTGCTCATGGTTTCGGCAACCCCTCTGCTACGTTTAACCATTGCTTCAAAATCAGGTTTAACTTCTCCATCAATTTCAACACCATAATCAGAAGCATGTGAAGCATACTTATAAACCATAGCACTTTTTAACAATGCTTTTGTAGGGATACATCCCCAGTTTAAACAAATCCCTCCTAATTCGGCTTTTTCAACAACAGCAGTTTTAAATCCTAATTGAGCAGCCCTGATAGCAGCAACATATCCACCGGGCCCGCTACCTATTATAATGATATCATAATTCATTTAAAAAATATTTTATATTTGCAAAATTAATAAAAAGGTAACTAATCAGTATTAAATTAATCAATTAAAACTTTTATATTATGGAAAATTTAAACTTAAATGAAATTTCAATATTCTTTTATGGTTTAGCAATTAAGTACGGGCTAAAGCTTTTGCTCGCCATCATTACGCTAATTATTGGACTTTGGATTATCAAGCTAATTGTGAAAGCTATTGTCCGTACTATGGAAAAAAAGGATGTTGACATAACTCTCAGGGGTTTTGCCCGCTCATTACTGTCAATATTGTTGAAGATCATGTTGATTATTAGCGTAGTTAGTATGATAGGAATTGAAATGACATCTTTTGTAGCTATTTTAACTGCTGTAGTTTTTGCTATCGGTATGGCATTATCAGGTACTTATCAAAATTTTGCAGGAGGAGTAATGCTTATTTTATTCCGCCCATTTAAAGTTGGTGATTTTATCCAGGCCCAGGGGTTTTTGGGAACCGTTAAAGAAATTCAGATTTTTAATACTATTCTTAAAACTCCTGACAACAAAACCATTATTATTCCTAATGGAGGGTTATCAACAAACGCTATGACAAATTTTTCTACAGAACCTACACGCCGTGTTGATTTTACTTTCGGCATTGGCTATGATGATGATATAGACAAAGCCAGAACGGTTATTGAAGGGCAGATCAACAGCGATGAAAGAATTCTGAAAGATCCGGAACCATTCATTGCAGTTTCCGAATTGGCTGACAGTTCGGTTAATTTTGTTGTACGAGTATGGGTGAACTCCGCTGACTACGGTGGTGTATTATTTAGTATGCCTGAAAACATTAAAAAGGCGTTTGACAAAGAAGCTATTTCTATCCCATTCCCGCAAACCGATGTTCATATTTATAATGAAAAATAATTATCAACAATTACAATTTAATAAAATGAATAAAATTATAGTATTATTAGCAGGTTTGCTTTTTTTCGGACTTGCCTCAAAAGCTCAAAATGACACAGTTTCAGCCTGGACAACAAGTGGAGATGCATCATTAATGTTCTCTCAAGCCTCATTTACAAACTGGGCTGTAGGTGGTGAAAATAATATTACCTTAAATGGATTTATTAATCTGTATGCAAAATATGAAAAAAATAAGTCGAAGTGGGAAAATATGTTAGCATTGGCTTACGGCCAAACAAAAACAGGCAAAAGAGAATTCCGTAAAAGTGAAGATAAAATTGATTTTTCGTCAAGTTATGGTATAAAAGCGGCTGATAAATGGTACTACTCCGCTTTAATCAATTTTAAGACACAATTTTCTGCGGGTTATGATTATCCTAATGATGTGGATTCTACAAAAGTAAAAATCTCCGATTTTTTAGCTCCAGCTTATTTATCAATAGGTTTGGGAATGGAATATTGTCCTTATGATTTTCTGTCGCTTTACTTATCGCCGATTACTGAAAGATTTATTTTTGTAAACAATCAGGATTTGGCAAATAAAGGTGCTTTTGGGGTTGATCCTGCTGAATATGACGGACAGGGAAATATAATTAAAGAAGGGAAGAAAGTAAAAAATGAATTTGGAGCATACTTCCGGTTTATATTTAAAAAAAACATAATAAAAAATGTTGATTTACAAACCAAATTGGAACTGTTCTCCGATTATTTTAATAATCCGCAAAATATTGATGTTAATTGGGATACAATGATAAATTTTACAATTAACGAATGGCTTGCAGCAAATTTCGGCTTACAGATGGTTTATGATGATGATATCCCGATTAAAGATAAAGACGGTAATATTGGTCCAAGAACCCAGATTATGCAACTACTTGGAATCGGTATATCTTATAAATTCATAAAATAGAGATATTGTTATTCTTATCTGTTTTGTTAATTTTGTAACAAATTATAGAAATAATAAATAAATTAGTAACCATTCACACTTAAATAAATTATAATCAGCTATTTAAGTTGTGAACGATTACAAAAATTAATACTTATAATTATGCCGTTTATTAAATTAAAAAACATTGAAGAAAAAGAAATTGTTCCCGGCTACAAAGCAAGGTTCATTCATTCCGAAAATATGACCATTGCCTCATGGAACATTAAAAAAGGTTATTCTTTACCCGAACATTCACATCATCACGAACAATTATCGTGTGTTACAGAAGGAGAATTTGAACTAACAATTAACGGAGAAACACTAATTTTAAATTCAGGGAAAATTGCTGTTATTCCTTCAAATGCAAAGCACTCAGGAAAAGCTATTACAGATTGTAAGATTATTGATATTTTTAATCCGGTAAGAGAAGATTATAAATAAAACAATTATAAAATTTAATAATTTAAATCAAATATTATGAAATACAAATTATTATCAGATAGTGATATTAAGGCGATTGATGCCTTAAAAGAATTTTACGGCGGTGCTGACGAAATTAACCAAACTATAAAAAAAATGCGGGATTTTGAAACACGTAAGAAAATCCTTGTTGAAAAAGGTTTTGGAGAAATGATTGCTGATGCAGAGGAATTAATTAAAAAATTCCCTAAAATTGATGATTTTACTAATGAGATCAATCCGCAATATAATAGCAATTATGGGATTGCTACAAGCCAGGTTTCAGGTTTTCAGGGAGCTTATGTAACACATCATTTTATGAAAAAAGTTGCAGAAACTGCCAAAACCGACCCTGTATTTGTTCCTGCTGAAATGATATCAGTTGTTCCTTTAACCGATTATTATGTTTACAG
>JAUWSB010000098.1 GCA_030610255.1 Bacteroidota bacterium | reverse complement strand
AACATTTAAAAACCAAGGTAAACCTGCACCTGTTCCCAAAAAAACAGCATCATATTCTCCTAAGAGTTCATCAATACTTTTGATCATTCCGATCACCGAATCAGTGTATACATTAACCCCAAATTCTTTCAAATAATCAATTTCCCTGAATACAATGGCTTTGGGTAGTCTGAATTCGGGGATGCCATAAACAAGCACACCACCGGGTTGATGAAGGGCTTCAATCATATCTATTTTATGACCGAGCTTTGCCAGGTCGGCAGCAGCAGTAATTCCTGCGGGTCCTGCACCGACAACTGCAACTTTTTTACCTGTTTGTTTTGGTTTGGGAGGTATTTCAATCTCACCTTCATTTCTTTCCCAGTCGGCTAAAAAACGTTCCAGCCGTCCGATAGCTACGGGTTCATTTTTCTTACCGACAACACATTTAATTTCGCATTGTTCTTCCTGCGGGCAAACACGTCCGCAAACAGCAGGAAGAATATTTTTTTCTTTCAAACATTTTATTCCTTCTTTAAAATCTTCCAGTGCAATAAACCCAATAAAACCGGGAATATCAATTTCAACCGGACAACCATCAATGCACATAGGTTTTTTGCATTGCAGGCAACGTTGAGCTTCAAGTACAGCTTCTGCCGGAGAATACCCGTAAGGCACTTCATCGTAGTTTTTTATTCTTTCCTTTGGAGGCTGCTCCCGCATAGGAGTTTTTTTTGGGCTTATTTTTGCCATAATTAATACCTTTCGTTTGAAATAATTTCTTCTTCAAGATATGCTTTTCTTCTTGACTGAATAATATCCCAGTTTATTTTATGAGCATCAAAATGAGGACCGTCAACACATGCAAATTTTGTTTCTCCACCCACTTCCAAACGACATGCACCACACATTCCGGTACCGTCTATCATCACAGGATTCATACTTACAATAGTCTTAACGCCATAAGGTCGTGTTACTTCTGCAACACGGTATATCATATAAGTGCATCCGACAGCTATAATCCTGTCAGGTTTCATGCCTGATTTAAGGTTTTCTTCTAACAGATCAAACGAATGACCTTTTGTTCCAAGAGAGCCGTCAACAGTTGAATATCTTACTTCATCCGAAACTTCTTCAAGTTTGTCATTCCAGTATAGCAAGAATTTGGCACGGGCTTCGGAATAACAAATTACTTTATTGCCTTTTTCTTTGAGGGCTTTTGCAACCGGATAAATACCCCCGATACCATAGCATCCTCCTACTAACCCGACTGTGCCGTAATTATCAATTTCAAAAGGTTTTCCCAAAGGACCTGTAAAAGAATAAATTTCATCGCCGATTTTGAGTTCAGCAAGTCGTTGGGTTGTAGCTCCGATTTCTAAAAAGATAAAAGTCACGGTTCCTTTATCGGCATCCCAGTCGGCAATAGTAATTGGTGTCCTCTCGCAATATTCATCAGGGATAAGAATTACAAATTGCCCGGGGAGAGTTTTTATTGCAATATCAGGAGCTATTACAGTGCAACTATGTATGTTGGGGGCTATTTGTGTTTTTTCTATAATTTTTACCATGTTACTTTACTTTGTTGTTTTTTTTAATCAGATGATTACGTTGGCAATTTATAGTAGCAGTGGCAGTGGCAGTAGCAGATAGTGTGTTATTTTGGAGAAAATTTATCAGGATTATTTGCCATGCTGCCCAACATTTTACCAACTTCTTCATATTTCAATTCTAATGATTCATGTATTTGAATATTTATATAATTACAATCTTTTGCAAAATCTAACCAAACAGTTGTTTCACTTGCTTCACCATCTGCATCTGTTATTTTACTTGTAAAGTGTTTGGGATATCTTCGTTTTCTATAAGCTTCAGCAATATTTGCACATACAGATCTTGAAGATTTTCTTATTTGATCTGTTAAAGAATACTTTTCTTCAACTGGAAAATTCTTTGAAATTTCAAATATCTTCATTGCCAATTGATAAGATAATTGATAAACTTTTAAATTTTTAAACCCATTACTCATAAATAATATATTTATACCAAATTAATACTAAATAATGCCACTACTACTGCCACTGCCACTGCCACTGCCACTGCTACTGCCACTGCCACCCTCTCCCAAAATATCCTCCATATCAGGTATCAGTTTTAAAAGATCATTTCCTAAATAATTAAAGTAATTATTCTCAGCAATTATTTCAACGGGCAATTTTTTCTTCTTATCCGAAACATCCGCCCTGATCGGTAGAATTTCCTTTTTTGCTTTTTCTTCAGTTGCAAATGACAAATCAATAAAAGAATTTATTTCAGAGAAAATATCTTCAGGTTTTTTATAATCAAATCCCTTTTCCTGCATGACTCGTGCGAGATTGGAGATAGTTTCCCATACTGTTTTAATATCTTTTGCAGAAGCCGTAACCGGTGTTATTTCCTTAAGTTTTCGTTCAAGATTAATTATATGTCCATTTGTTTCTGTAAAGCCGGTAATTGGGAAAAACACATGTGCATGTTCGGAAAGTTCGGTAAGGAACATATTCTGCTGGACAAGGAATTTTAGCTTAGCAAGATTCGGGTGGGCAGGAATATCCCCGACAACAAACAAAGCAGTAATACCATCTTCAGTAATATTATTTACCATCTCATTACCCGACAGTCCTTTGGTATTATTTAGCTTTGTTTTCCAATTGTCAGACCATTTTTTAATATTTTTTTTGTTTGCAAGCTCATCAAAGCCCGGCAAAAAATCAGAATGCAAACCTGCAATTGTGCTACCATAAAAATTACCTTCATTTAATAAGAAAATAATCTTGCATGTTTCCGGTTTTTTCAATATTGTCTGAATATTAACAAGGGCATTAAAATTGTAAATACTGTCAGGATTTATTAATATTCCGTCACCAGCGATTATTACAGACTTTTTGGAATTTAACAGTGATTTGGCAATTTTTTCAATATCCTGACGGGAAACACCACAACGCTTAAATGCTTTTTCAATATCAAAATTTTTAAATTCTTGCTTGAGGTCGTTTGAAAGTTTTCCTGAAATTTTATTGTTTAAAACAGATAAAAGTGATAATAAAAAAATATGTTCTTCACCTTGTTTGTATAAAATATTTTGTTCGGCAAAGTATGATGTTCTTGTGTCGTGAGTATTTGCAACAATTACTTTCTTGCCGTTTTTAGCTGCTTTTCTTATCCTGTTTTCAATTATCGGATGAGATAAATTAGTTTGCGAACCAATAACAAAAATAGTATCAGCATTTGTTATATCATCAATATTAGCAGGTTTATGATGAGTGTAATAGTCGTGGATTTTTTTTATTATATTTTTATCAGGAAAAGAAGAAAGTATATCCACATTATTTGACTTCATAAGCTTGCGTGAAAATTTCTGTAATACATAATTATTTTCTAGCGATTCGTGGGCAGAGCCAATTATCCCGAACTGATTCCCACGATATTGTTCAAGCTTATTTACTGTAAAGTTTATAGCTTCATCCCAGCTTACTTCAATCCATTTGTTTTCTTTTTTTAGCATGGGAGTTGTAATTCGTTCGGGATGGTGCATTATGTCGCCCGGAACAAACTTTCCTCTTACACAAAGCTGCAAAGGGTTTGTTCTATTATCAGGATTAGGTCCCACATTGACAATCCTGTTATCTTTCGTGTTGATGTTCATTTTACAAGCAACCGAACAAAAAACACATGTAGTTTCAGTTGATTTATCGGGAATACCAACCCATTTACCCATTTTTTCGGATAAAGAACCTGTTGGGCAAACATCAATACATGCACCGCAAAATTCACAACCTGCATCTTTCTGCGATTCTCCAAACGCAGTTCCCACAATAACCAAATTTCCACGTTGGACAAAATTAAGAACTTCGCTGTAACGCACTTCATTACATACTCTCACACAACGACCGCATAGTATGCAAAGATTATAATCAATATCATAAAACGGGTTGTTCTTTTCAGGCTTGATTTCCTTATATGCCCAGGGATATTTTATTTCAGTCAGTTCAAGGTATTCCACCAACTCCTGCAATTCACAGTTTCCGTTATTTGTACAGAAATTACAACCTGTAGTAACACTTACCTTACGGGTTGTTGTCATAAATTCATTACAATTATTTTTATCCCTGCAAACCAGACAGGTATATGGGTGTTCGGAAAGGACAAGCTCTAAAATATCACGCCTGAGTTTTTGCAATTCGGGAGTTTTTGTGCTGATCTCCATATCCTGTGCAATAGGAGTAGTACAAGCAGTAGGATAGCCCCGCATATTTTTTATTTCAACAATACAAAGGCGGCAGCCTCCGTAAGGTTTAATATTTTCAAGATAACACAAGGTCGGGATATAAATGCCTGCTTTTTGAGTAGCTTGCAAAACCGTTGTCCCGACGGGGGCATTCACGGTTTTCCCATCAATTTTTACAGAAATATTTTGAGTTGTTTTATTATTCATAACACTTTCGTCAAATTTTCCCAGTTTAATTAATTTGTAATTATTCAAATTACAAGTGTCTCATTTTTAGATTATACGTTATACGTTATATGTTAAACGTTATAAGTTATATGTCTGAATGTTGAGTATATATTTTTACTTAATTCTATTAGAATCTCAATTAGCGGATTAATATATTTTAAAAAATTCTGGTCCTTTCATTTTCATATTTTATCTTTATTTATAAACTGTTACTATTAACTTATAACATATAACTAATAACATATTTAACATTACATATCAACACACCAATTAGTTACAACTAAACAATAATAATAGCATCACCTGCAATGGCATCAAAACGACATATCTCGTAACATGCGCGGCATTTTATACATTTTTCCGGGTCAAGATTATGCGGTTCGCTACGCGGACCAGTGATAGCACCGGTAGGACAAACACTGACACATCTCTGGCAACCCGTACATTTTTCTTTTATAACACGATATTCAACCAGATCGCGGCAAACGGCAGCCGGGCAACGTTTTTCTTCAACATGCGCCAGGTATTCATCTTTGAAATATTTTAATGTTGTAAGAACAGGATTGGGAGCAGTTTGCCCGAGTCCGCATAAGGAGCCGTTTTTAACTGTACTTGTAAGTCCTTCCAAAATTTCAATATCTCTCGTTTCAGCTTCTCCTTTTGTGATTTTATCAAGTATTCCCACCATTTTATGAGTTCCTATGCGACAAGGTGTACATTTCCCGCAACTTTCCTGGCTTGTGAAGTTCAGGAAATATTTAGCAACATCCACCATACAAGTTCCTTGGTCCATTACAATAAGGCCACCTGAGCCCATAATGGAGCCTGCACTTACAAGAGATTCATAATCAACAGGCAGGTCAAGGAATTCTTCTGACAGGCAACCGCCGGAAGGTCCACCGGTTTGAACTGCCTTGAAAGGTTTTAATGTTCCGCCGCCAATATCAAAAATAATTTCACGCAAAGTAGTTCCCATTGGCACTTCAATCAATCCTGTGCGACGTACCTTGCCTACAAGGGCAAAAGTTTTTGTTCCTTTACTTTTCTCAGTGCCAAAACCCGAGTACCACTTTCCTCCTTTACGCAGGATGTTAGGGATAGTACCAAGGGTTTCAACATTATTAATATTTGTAGGATTTCCATTGAGGCCTGAAACAGCGGGAAATGGCGGTCTGCTTCTGGGCATACCTCTTTGACCTTCAATAGACGCAATCAAAGCTGTTTCTTCACCGCAAACAAATGCACCTGCACCTTCTTTTATTTTAATATCAAAATTAAAGCCCGTATTTAGAATATTTTTCCCGATCAGACCTAACTTAAACATTTTTTGTATGGCAATTTTTAATCTTTCAATTGCCAATGGATATTCGGCACGTATGTAAATATATCCGTGATTTGTCCCAATAGCATAAGCGGCAATAAGCATTCCTTCCAATAAGACATAAGGGTCGCCTTCCATGAGGGAACGATTCATGAATGCACCGGGGTCGCCTTCATCGGCATTGCAAATCAGGTATTTTGGGTTTCCCTTAGCATCCCTGCAAAACTGCCACTTTTTATAAGTTGGAAAACCGGCACCACCTCTTCCTCTTAATCCGGATGTTTTTATTTCTTCAATAACTCTCTCGGGTCCAATGTCAAATGCTTTTAACAATCCCTTGAACCCGCCTCTGGCTATATAATGATTAATATTTTCAGGGTCAATAATTCCACAGTTTCTCAGAACGATACGTTCCTGATTTTTTAACATCGGGTGATTCCAAAATGATTTGACACCTTCAAATTCTTCCTTATTCTCACCCAAATGCCCGAGAGGTTTAAGCTTTGTTTCACCAATAATAATGTATTCTGAGATTAGTTTTCTTGCTTTTGATACATCTACATTATTAAAACTCATCCGCGGTAAGCCGGGTTTCTGAATGTCAAGAAAGGGTTCTAAATAACAGGGGCCAATACATCCAACTTTAAGGAGTTGAGCTTTAAGATTATTTTTTTTGATAGTTCTCCTGACACTATTCCAAACTTCACTTGCTCCTGAAGCCAGACCACAACTTCCCATACCAACATATATCACAGGTTCAGGGCTGTTTTGCAAGGCCTGCCATTCTTCTATGGCTTTTTCTTGAATTTTATAAAAGTTATTCATATTTGTTCAATAATTCTTTTAATTTTATCACTGACATACGACTGTGGATTTTGTTGTCAATCATTACAACAGGCGCTAAGGCACAACATCCCAAACAAGCTACACGATCAAGGTCAAATCGCATGTCATCCGTTGTTTCCCCCGGTGATATTCCAATTTCTGCTTGCAATGCCTTTAATATAAAATCACCTCCTTGAACATGACAAGCAGTACCAAGACAAATCTTTATGGAATGTCGTCCGGGAGGATTAAACCTGAATTGAGAATAAAACGTTGCAATACCGTAAATGCTACTCCTTGAAATCCGGAAGTAATTGGATATTCTTTTAACCGATTCAGGTGAAATATATCCTTCTTTTTTTTGAACAGATTGAAGAACAGGTATTAAATTTCCTTTTTCTTTCGGAATATGTTTTTTTAAAATTGCATCTATTGTATCTTTCATTTATCCTTTTATGTTTTTTGCAATTTAATGAAATTCATTTAATTAGCTCTGTTTTTATTAATCATATTCATGCTATTATTTTCCAAATATATTTATTTTTTTAAATTTAACAAAATTTTATAATAAGTTACAATATTTATAACTTTTTAAATTTACTTGAGATAATGATTTTAAATAAATTTAAGATAAATTTAAGATTATTTCCTGTTTGAAAAATATTTTAAAATCAATATTTTTATTATTATTGCAAGTTAATTTTAAAAATATAAAATATGGAAGAACTACTATATGATTTTATTTCATTAAATGTAAAATGTCCTGTTTGTAAAAAATCGTTTATGGATGAGGAAACCCCTGTTGATGGTAAACCAGGCATTAAGTTAAATATTGAAATTTCAAAAAATAAGGGAACAATTTATTTAAGTTCAATTTACGAAAGTTATAATTACAGGTGTGATGTTGAATTGATAAAAGGTGAAATTGCAAAGTTTACCTGCCCACATTGTTTATCAGAAATTACAAGTAATATTGAATGTGAAGATTGTCATGCCAAAATGATACCGTTTTTATTGGATATTGGTGGTAAAGTAAGCATTTGTTCACGTATTGGTTGCAAAAGCCATTTTCTTGAAATAGATGATATATCGTCAACCTTAAAAAAACTTTATCATCTTGGCGATTTTAAAGGTCCTTTGCCCGAAGGAATTGAAGAAACGGGAGAATCGAAAGAAATAATTGAATCAGGAACTTACCTTCATACTTATTGTCCTCATTGTAATAAGTCGTTGATAGAAAAAGGACTTGTAAAATTGAAAATTTCTAAAGAAAACAAAGAAATCGGTTTTATATTTTTAAGTCCTTACCTAAATGTATTTACATCAAAATCAACAGTAATTTTACCTGAAGAGCATGTTGTCGGAGACATTAAATGTTTCCATTGTAACACCAGCTTAATAGATAAAAATGAAAAATGCGGAGAATGTGGCTCTCCGGCAGCAAAAATTGCTGTAAGTGCCCGAACAAAATTTATTGATTTTTATATCTGTTCAAAAAAAGGTTGCAGATGGCATGGCTTGGATGAAGATGATTTACATGATATTGAACTGGAGGATAGTTTGGAATGGTAAGAATTACTGATATAAAATTGTGATGATCTTGCTGAATTGATTGAGAGATTTATTGATATTGAGATTAATAGAAATTTGTAGAAATACATTGAAAATTTCGGGTTACGGATTACGAGTTACGTGTTTAACTTGAAACCTGAAACAGTTTTTTAAATATTTAACAGCAGGTTATTAAATAAAAACTTGATTTTAAAACGATTTAGTAATTTATTAACAATATGTTTCAAATTGTAAGAAAACAGGAAATGGCAAAGGGAACGATTATTCGTTTTGATATTGATGCTCCCAAAATTGCTAAAAAAATAAAAGCCGGACAATTCATTATTTTAAGAGTTAATGAAACAGGAGAACGGATTCCACTTACTGTGGCTGATAAAGATGAATTTGCCGGGATAATTACAATAATTTTCCAGGTTGTAGGAAAAACCACAGCTTTAATGCGTACATTAAACGAAGGCGATGTTATTCTTGATGTTGTTGGTCCGCTTGGAAAACCTGCCGAAGTTGAAAAAATTGGAACTGTTGTCATGGTTGGCGGTGGAACCGGTGTTGCTATTCTTCATCACGTTGCCAAAGCATTTAAAGAAGCCGGAAATTACGTTATCGGTATTATTGGTGCCCAGGAAAAAGAAATGCTCATCATGGAAAATGAAATGATTTCAATTTGTGATGAACTTGTTGTTACTACTGATGATGGGAGCTATGGTGAGCGGGGATTTGTTACAATGCCCCTGGGAAAATATCTTGGCGAAAGATATGATATAAAATTAGTTTATGCTATCGGTCCGATTGTTATGATGAAAAATATTT
>JAUWSB010000074.1 GCA_030610255.1 Bacteroidota bacterium | reverse complement strand
TCCAAGGATGTTCAATAATCCGGAAGCAGTGGATGTGCCACTCCGGTGCATCCCCATAACTACTACACATTTTCTATAAACATCTTTCATAGGAACAAACTGATTAGCAATTATCTCAAATTTTCAGGAGTCAAAAAAAACAACAACCTGACTATGATACTGATTATATTTTTAATTAGTTGAATAATGAAATCAATCCCTTCGTAATAAATTTGTTTTATTATCATCCTTATTATTTCTGCGTTAAATACCAATTATACGAAATACGTATACCTTCCTCCAAGCTAGTTTTATGTTTCCAACCTGCAGCATTAATTTTGCTAACATCTAATAGTTTACGTGGGGTACCATCAGGTTTACTCAGGTCATGTTTGATTTCGCCTTTAAATCCAACAACTTTTGCAATCAATCTTGCCACATCAAGTATGGAAATGTCCTCACCAGTACCTATATTAATATGAGGCTCCTCATTATAATTATTCATTAAAAACAATAAAGCATCAGCCAGATCATCCACAAACAAGAATTCTCTTTTTGGTTTTCCTGTTCCCCAGATGATAACTTCCTGTTGATTATTTATTTTAGCTTCGTGAAACTTACGGATCAGCGCCGGAAGAACATGGGAGGTTTCTAAATTAAAATTGTCGTTGATACCATATAAATTTGTAGGCATTGCAGATATAAAATTACATCCATATTGCCTTCTGTAAAACTTACATAATTCAATGCCCGCAATTTTAGCAATAGCATAAGCTTCGTTAGTAGGTTCAAGTAAACCGGTTAGCAAATACTCTTCTTTTATAGGTTGCTGTGCAAATTTTGGATATATACAGGAACTTCCTAAGAACAATAGCTTGATAACATTATTCATATAGGCTGCATGAATAATATTGGATTCTATCATTAGATTGTCATAAATAAACTCTGCCGGAAAGGTATTATTAGCATGAATTCCTCCAACTTTTGCAGCAGCTAAGATGACGTAATCCGGTTTTTCATTTTCAAAAAAGGCATTAACTTCTACCTGGTTTTTCAAGTCCAATCCTGGATAATTCTTTAGCACTAAATTAGTATATCCTGATGATTCTAATTTTCGTACAATTGCAGAACCCACTAATCCTGTATGTCCTGCAACATATATTTTCGAGTTTTTATTCATCTTAATTAATCAAGTCTTTCGAAGTCGTATTTTACCATTTTACGAACCAGCTCTTTAAAATTTGTTTTATGGGGATTCCATCCCAATTGTTCTTTTGCTTTGGTCGGATCACCAATTAATAAATCGACCTCAGTAGGCCTAAAATATTTAGTATCTATCTCCACAAATGTTTTTCCAGTTATTTGATCAATGCCTTTTTCTTCTGAGCCTTGTCCTTCCCAACGCAATTCAATATCCAACTCTTTAAATGCCAAAGTGACAAATTCCCGAACGGTATGCATTTCTCCTGTTGCCACAACATAATCGTCAGGTTCTGATTGTTGCAACATCAACCACATACATTCAACATAATCAGGAGCATACCCCCAATCTCTTTTAGAATCCAGATTCCCTAAATAAAGTCTTTCCTGCAAACCTTTTCTAATTCTGGAAGCAGCCATGGTAATCTTCCGGGTTACAAAGGTTTCTCCTCTTCTTTCTGATTCATGGTTAAAAAGAATACCATTACAGGCAAACATATTGTAGGCCTCGCGGTAATTAACTATAATCCAATAGGAATACAATTTAGCCACGCCATAAGGACTTCTTGGATAAAATGGAGTTGATTCATTTTGAGGAACTTCCTGAACGGAACCGTATAATTCTGATGTAGTGGCATTATATATTTTAACCATTTTCTCAAACCCCAGCAATCTTACTGCCTCAAGCAATCTTAAGGTTCCAAGAGCATTAACATCGGCAGTATATTTTGGAACTTCAAACGAAACTTTTACATGAGACTGAGCGCCTAAATTATAGATTTCATCCGGCTCAACCTGTTTTATAATTCTTATGATGTTAGAAGAGTCTGTTAAATCGCCATAATGCAAGGTGATTTTTCTTTTTTTATGCATATCTTTAATTAGCTCGTCAATATACAAATGCTCTATTCTGGCAGTATTAAAAGAGGAGCTTCGCCTAATAATTCCATGTACTTCGTATCCTTTTTTTAAAAGTAATTCAGCCAAGTAAGATCCATCTTGTCCGGTGATTCCGGTAATAAGTGCTTTTTTAGATTTCATATCGAATCATTATAAATTAATCTTAATATTTTTCTTCATCTTATCTTTCTAACCTTATAAAAGTGCCATCTCCTGAACAATAACTTTGTTTTCTTTTGATAATTTTAAAATAATCACTAACAAAATTATATTCATACTTTATCAATTTGGTACAGCTTCGCCTCGTAAGTCACAATCCAGATTTGGATATAACTGATATTGATGTCTTTGTGATTTTACCCATTTATCTATTAACCAGCAAAGATATAAAATAATTGTAACTATCTAGGCTCTTAAAAAGTTAAAGGCAAAATATTATTTAGCCTTACACCGATAGATACTGTGTTAAAATCCAAATTATTTTTTATATTTGTACGCATAATTTAAATTAATCCCAATGAAAAGAAATTTTTTTACAATTTTAATCAGTGTAGTATTTTTTACTTTTAGCCTGTTTTCTTATTCTCAAACAGAACAAAAAGAATTAACACTAAAAGATATTTTTAAAAGTGGAAAATTTTATCCTAAAATGGCTTATGGGATAAAATCTATGGCTGATGGTCAGAGTTATACGTTATTAAAAAATGATTCGTTAAACGTATATAGTTATAAATCAGGTAAAATAATCAAAACCATAGTTACTGCAAACCGGTTAATTCCCGAAGGAGACACAGTCCATATTAGGTTTAGAAGCTATAAGTTCAGTAAAGATGAACAAAAAATATTAATACCTACTGAAACCGAGTTTATTTACCGGCATTCCTCAAAATCAAACTATTATATATGGGATATTCAAAATGAAAAATTATCACAATTGTCAGAAAACGGTAAACAGCGTTTAGCCGATTTTTCTCCTTATGGCGCAATGGTTGCGTTTGTAAGAGATAATAATTTGTTTATAAAAAATTTAGAAACCAGTAATGAAGAACAGATAACAAAAGACGGCTTATTTAATCATATAATAAATGGAACAACCGACTGGGTTTATGAAGAAGAATTCAGTTTTACAAAAGCTTTTTTCTGGTCGCCGGATGGAGCAAAAATTGCATTTTACCGTTTTGATGAAAGCAATGTTAAAGAATACTGCCTGACAATGTTCGGTGACATTTATCCCGAAGAATATAAATACAAATATCCTAAAGCAGGTGAAGATAATTCGGTTGTTGAAATTTTTGTTTATGACTTAAATTCAAAATCAACAGAAAAAATGAATATCGGCGAAGAAATTGACCAATATATTCCGCGTATCAAATGGACTACTGATCCGAATGTCCTTGCAATTTTACGACTAAACAGATTGCAGAATAAACTTGAAATATTATTAAATAACGTTGAAACAGGAAATTCAAGAGTATTATATACAGAAGAAAACAAATATTATATTGATGATAGCAATTATGATAATTTAATATTCTTTGATGATAATATTCATTTTTTGTTTACCAGCGAAAAAGACGGTTTTAACCATATATATCTTAATAATATGGATGGGGAATTACTCAGACAATTGACAAAGGGCAACTGGGATGTTACAGATTTGTTGGGTTATGACGAAAAAAAACAATTGGTTTTTTATATTTCTGCAGAAGTATCGCCTTTGGACCGTGATCTGTATACTGTGAGGCTTGACGGATATAAAACAAGATTATCACAAAGGCAAGGAACTAATAGTGCAAGTTTCAGTTCTACCTATAAATATTATGTTAATACATATTCTAATGCAAATACACCTCCATACATAACTGTTAATAAGGCCAATGGGAAACAGATCAGGGTGTTAAAAGACAATGCTGCATTAATTGAAAGAATGAAAGAGTAGAATTTTAGTAAGAAGGAATTTTTTAGTTTCAACACTTCAGAAGGAGTCGAATTAAACGGCTGGAGGATATTACCCGAAAATTTTGACCTTGCTAAAAAATACCCGATTCTGATGTATGTATATGGAGGACCCGGTTCACAAACAGTCCGTAATAGCTGGGGTAGAGGAAGTTTATGGTATCAGTTGCTGGCACAAAAAGGGATAATGATAGTGTCGGTTGATAACAGGGGAACAGGAGCAAGGGGTGAAGAATTTAAAAAGATGACTTATTTGCAATTGGGCAAATACGAAACTATTGATTTAATTGAAGCAGCAAAATATCTTGGTACTCTTGATTATGTTGATCCAGGAAGAATAGGGATTTTTGGCTGGAGCTACGGAGGTTATATGTCAACACTTTGTTTAACTAAAGGAGCAGACTTTTTCAGTGTTGGTATAGCTGTTGCACCTGTAACTAACTGGAGATATTACGATAATATTTATACTGAAAGATTTATGAGGACTCCACAGGAAAATCCCGAAGGGTATGATGATAACTCACCGATAAACCATGTTGATAAATTAAAAGGTAAATATTTGCTTGTACACGGTATGGCTGATGATAATGTCCATCATCAGAATTCTATGGATATTATAACTGCTCTTGTTAATGCCAACAAGCAATTTGAAATGCAATTATATCCCAATAAAAATCATGGAATTTACGGAGGCAATACAACTATGCACTTATATAAACGTTTGACGGATTTTTTATTGGAAAATCTATAATCAAAACTATCTGTTACAAATACTTTTAAACGGACAATACTTACAATCATCAATGTTAATAGTTTGTTCAAATGGATGGCTCGTGTTAAATATTTCGTAAATAATCTTCTTTAAGATTTTTTCAAATTCACTGAGGTCTTCGGTATTTATATCATTTTTTTCCTTTTGATTGCTATTTGAGAAAGGAATAGATATCTTCATGAGCCACTTACTTAAATTTCTAAAAGAGATAATTCCCGGAACAATGTTGGAAAAATAAATAGGATTGTTTTTTTGAAATAACCATGAATAAAACAATAACTGAAAACTTTTACCAAGCGTGCTTTCAGTTGCCAACTGTTCCCATTCTGATATTTTTAGTTCTTTTGGGTCGGTTCTGCCGGATTTATAGTCAATAACCCTTAATGAATCTTCAATTTTATCTATCCTGTCAATTGTGCCTTTTAGATTAATAATAGTTTCTTTGTCGGAATTTAAATGGTCGTTCAATTTAATTGTTGTAATAAATTTTTCTTCAATAAACTTAATTGTAAGAAAATTTCCTTGTTTTTCAATTCTGTTTATTCCCTCAATTTCTTTTTTTAAAAAATTGGTAATATAATTGTATGCCACATTTAAAATTAAAAGATTTTTTCCATAATTTATATCGCCACTACTGTGGTATTTCTTAAAAATTTTATCGGTTAAGGAATTAACTTCAGGAAGCATATTTTTAACATCTTCCGTTTTTAAAATTTTGTTTACATGAGGTTTATAAAGTGCTTTCATAACCTCATGTATTATAGTCCCGAGTTTGGCAGCATCAATGGTTTCTTCAATTTCATCGGCTTCACTTAAACCGGCAATTTCCTTAAAATAAAACTGCAACTGACAATTTATAAAAGAATTGATTGTGCTTGGCGAAAACCCATTTATAGCTTTATCTTTAAGCAATTTTAATATTTCGGGAGTTTTTGGAATTTTTATACTGTGGCTTATTTTATCTTTAACAGGAGGTAGTGAAAATAGTTTTTCACTGATTTTAATTTTGGAGTTATATTTTGGCAATTCGTTAATAATTTGATTGATAAACCTGCTTTTCTCGCCGCCTCCAAGGTTGTCCGGCTCGGTGTTGTAAAGAAGGTGAATGTTTTTGCTTCTCTGTAGCAAACGATAGAAATGATAGGCAAATATTGCATTTTTGTCGTTGTAGGTTGGTAAACCGAATTTTCTTTTAATATCAAACGGAATAAATGTATTTGTGTTTTTTCCACCAGGGATAATATCTTCATTTACAGATAACAAAATCAGGTTATTAAAATCCAGCGTACGGGTTTCAAGCATTCCCATAATTTGTAGGCCTTTCAGTGGTTCTCCGTAAAATGGTATTTGTGTTGAAGCAACAATCCGGTTAAAAATATTCCGTAGTGTTTTTATGGTTTTTATTGAATCATAATCGCTGATAATACTATTAATACGTTTGATTATTTTAGAAAAACTAAAAAGATATTCCAATTCAATTTTATAATCATAATCGCTGTTGCTTTTTAGCGAAATAAATATTTCTCTTAAATGCCTGATGATGTTTGAGAAATTTTCCAATGCCAGCACTGGTTGTTGTTCCCAGTTTGATATTAAATCTTCAATAATTTGTAATTTCAAAAATGAAGATGAAATAAATGCTGATTTGGTTTCTCCACCGGTAAAAAATATTTTATTTGAAGTAATAAGCTCTTTAATAATTTTATTGAGTTGGGGAAATTCATCTTCGTGTAAATTTTCGAATAAAACTGAAATATAATTATGTTGGAGAATTTTAATTATATCCCTGATATGAAATCTTTGTTGAGCGGATTCTTTGGTTTTTCTGATTCTTTCTGCATTTTCGTGAAGAGTAAAAATATTATCAAATAAATTAAAAAGAGGAGAGAGTTTTAATGGCAAGCCCATAGTAACATTAAAATCATTAATATTTTCGGGAATAGAATTCAAAACCGGAATTAGTAAATTCTCATCTGCAAGCACTACTGCGGTTTCGTGCAAAATTTTATTGTTTTTTGTAAAGTCTGTAAGTATTTGTCCGCAAACTTTTGCTTGTCCGATGTTTTGAGGAATCCCAATAACATTGATGTTTTTTTGGGTATTAGAAAAATCAGTACTAACCCACTTAAATTCTTTGAATCTGCGGTTGTTGAAGTATTTATTAAGAAATCTGCCTGCTTCGGGTTGAGTAGTTTTATTTTTATCTTTTTTCAGGTAATACTCATCGGCATCCCATAAAACTTCAGTAATACCGGCATCTGTAAACGAAAAAATAATACTTTCTTCGGCTGTTGTTAATGCATTAAATCCAGCAAAAATTATTTTATTCCACGAAATTGACTGTAAAATTTCCTTGATGTTTTCAGCAGTTTTTCTGTATGCCAATCCTTGATAAACAAGCTTTTTATTGATTAAGTAATTTGTTAAAAGCTCATGGTATTTTGATAAGGAATTGTAAAACTGCAAATAACTTTTTTCAAAATCGGTTAAAGGTTTGGCATCAAGGTTCCAGAGAGAAATTGCTTTAGTGTCAGTTAAATAACTGAAAATATCTGTGGAGTTAACAAGGTATTGGTCAATATCATTAAAATCATGCAAAAGAACCTGAGCCCAGTTCAGAAATTCTTCAAAATCCTGTGCCTTTTTACCTTCGATTTTTTTATGAATTTCGTAGAATTCGAATAGAAGTGATATTGGGTCAATTATTTGATAACCTGATATTTTAACGATAAAATCTTCAATTGAATAAATTTCGGGCGACCATATTGTTTTATTAAGGTACGAAGCCAGATATTTTTTAAGAAACAATCCGGCACGCCTGTTCGGCAGAACAATACACAACTCAGATAAATCATTCCCGAAGTTTTTATAAATATATTCAGCGGTTTTATTTAAAAATGCTCTCATGATTGGATATTGTTAAATCCTCCAGATTTTAGAAATCTGGAGGATTTGTTCTTTTTCAATTTCTGCTAAATTTTCTTTTTTACCCACATCAAACCAGTACGAGTCGTTATGTTCATATCCCGAAAATTTATATTTCTTTGCAAGCAGCAAATAAAAATCAATTATTGAAAAACTCCCTTCCATTTTTTTAAAATTAAATATAACCGGGTTAATCACATGAATGCCACTGAATGCCATAGGATACAATTTTGATTCTGACTTGCGTGAAATTATTCTTTCATGGGTTTTTTTGTTTTCCCAACCACATAATATTTTTTTATCATCAAATAATAAATATCTTGAAGTTTGCCGGTTTTTTACTGCCAGTGTTGCAATTGAGCCGGATTTTTTATGAAATAAAATAAGATCATTTAAATCAATATTTGAAATAACATCAACATTGTGAAGTAAAAAAGGATTTCCATCATCAAAAAACCATGAGGCTTTTATTAAACCTCCACCTGTGCCTAATAGTTTTTTGCTTTCATTTGAAATTACAATTTCAATATCAAAATTATTTTTTTGTTTAAGAAAGTTTAAAATCTGGCCGGCAAAGTGATAAGTGTTAATTATAATTTTATCAAAGCCAAAAGAAATCAGTCTTTTAATAACAATTTCCAACAAAGGAATTTTATTAATCTCAACCAGAGCTTTTGGTTTGGTATCTGTGATCGGTCTAAGCCGGCTTCCTATACCGGCAGCAAGTATCATTGCTCTCATTAGTAGATTATAAATAATGTATTGTCTGTAATCACGATTTGTAAAAATAATTTTTTAATTTGTTTAGGTAATAAGGTTAAGGTTAAGAGGCCTGTTTGGTTTAGAGGTAAAGGTAAAGTTTTTTTTACACCTAACCTTTTCCCTTTTACCCAAACCGGCTTCCTAACCTTTACCATTACCGTTATTCAATTTTACATCTGACATTTGATATAATAATCATTTCTTCCAGTTATCTTCTTCAGTATGTGTTAAAATAATCTTAACATTATATTTCTCTTTCAGATGATTTGTTAGTTTTTCAGCACAGAAAACCGACCTGTGTTGACCTCCCGTACACCCGAAATTTACCATTAAGTCAGAAAAATTCCTTTCTAAATATTTCTCAATAGATTGGTCAATAATTGAAAAAACATAATTAAAAAATTCTTCAACTTCTTTTTCTCTTTCAAGAAAATCAATTACCTGTTTGTCTTTACCTGTGAAATATTTTAATTCTTCCAGTCTTCCCGGGTTTGGCAGGGCGCGGCAATCAAAAACAAAACCACCTCCATTTTCGGTTTTGTCATCAGGTATTCCTTTTTTGTAAGAGAAGCTGTTGATAGTGATTTTTAAATTTGAATGTGGTTGTTTTGAAATTGTTTTTGTTTCTTTTGAAACTCTTCCGGGTCTTAAAGACTCTGGAAGGTTTTCTGTTAATATATTTAAAACATTCATTAAAGTTGGTAATTTTACGGATAAGCCGATATTTTGCAGCAACCATTTTAAGTTTTCAATAGCTGTTGGAATGCTTTGCAGAAAATGTGATTTTTTCTCATATAGTCCTCTGAATCCATAAGCACCTAAAACCTGCAACAGTCTTAAATAAACGAAACCCCAATAGTACCTTTTAAATTCTCTATTATTTACTGAAATATATTTTCCGAGATTTGAAAGATAATATTCCAGCAAGTAATTTTTTATATCATTCGGAATTGCCGCTTTAACCTGAAAAAGTAATGAAGCAATATCATATTGCAAAGCTCCCTTTCTGCCCCCTTGGTAATCAATAAAATATGGTTTGCCTTCAAATATCATAATATTCCTTGACTGAAAATCGCGGTACATAAAGTAATTTTTGTCGGCTTCAAGAAGGAAATCTGTAAAGCGTTGGAAGTCATTTTCAAGCTTATGTTCGTCAAACGGAATTTTTGCAAGTTTCAGAAAATAATATTTAAAATAATTCAAATCCCAAAGCATTGATTGTTTGTCAAAAACCGGACCGGGATAACAACGGTTGTAATCAATGCCTTTGCCTGCTGTAATCTGGAATTTCGGTAATTCATCAATAGCTTTTTTGTAAAGTTCAATAATGTCTTCGGAAAACACTGATTTTTTTTGTTGTTGTAAAACAATGGAAAATAATGTTATATCGCCAAGATCTTTGATAAGATAAATTTTATTATCAGAACTAACGGAATATATTTCGGGTACATTTAAGTCATTTTTCAGGAAATGTTTTGTAAAAGAAAAAAATGCTTTGTTCTCTTTTATATCATTGTTAAATACACCGATGGCAGTTTTATCTCTGCCTTTTATGCGAAAATATTGCCTGTAAGAACCGGAGGAAGGCAAATGTATAATTTGTTCAACTTTCTCGTCCGACCAGTCCTTAAATATTATGCTTAAATTGCTTTGTATATTTTTTTTCAATTTATTTTTTGATTTTGTAACAGGTGTTTCAATAAATATTTTATCAATAGCTGGATTAGGATATATTTTAATTTATAAAAGTATAAAAATTAATTTAACAAAATTACAAATAAATTAATTAGCTTATTTAGAATGATTGTAAGTATCAAAAAAATATTAAAATGCTAATAAACAGTAATAGAATAAATTAAATAGCTTTATTCTTGTAATGCTTTTCTAAATTAGAAAAAAAAATAAAAAATAACTTGCATTATGAACTTATGTTCATTACTTTTGTAGCGAACATTGGTTCATAATTATTAATGATAAAATAATTACAATTTTTAATTTATAATTTATCAACATGTCACCACGACCAAAAAGATTTCGCAGAATGAACCAGCCACCTTTTACAAAAGGATTTAAGCCATTTGGTAGTCCTGCTGAAAGCGAATCTGTAAAGATTTTATATGAAGAATATGAGGCAATAAAATTGGCAGACTATGAAAATTTATCCCAGGAAGAAGCAGCTGAAAAAATGAATATTTCAAGACCTACTTTTACCAGGATATACGATAGTGCAAGAAAAAAAATTGCCAAAGCGTTTTTGGAAACCCGTTCAATAATAATTGATGGCGGAAATGTTCATTTTGAAGACAACTGGTACAGATGTGAAAACTGCGAAAGTACTTTTAAAAAACCCTTAGGCAATGATAAGGTAACGGAATGTCCCGTATGCCTTTCAAAAGATATTATTCATATAAATGCAACTATAAAAAGTGAACAGGATATAATTAATGTAAAAAGACAGGGACAGGGAGGAAGAGGACGTGAAGATTTTTGTATTTGTCCGAAGTGTGAAAAGCGGGTTTCTCATCAACCCGGAGTTCCATGCAGAAGTGTAATATGTTCTGAATGTGGAGTTAGTATGATACGTGAACATTCAAGATATCATAATGACTTTATCAGAAAAAAATTTAAATAATCAACATAAAAATTAAAAACATGAAAATTGCAGT
>JAUWSB010000124.1 GCA_030610255.1 Bacteroidota bacterium | reverse complement strand
TATTTTTATGATATGCAGCAGTGAGTTTTTCAGCTGCATCCCAAGCCGACACAATTGTATCTATTGCAATCACTTCACCCAGTCCATTATCCATTGACATATCAATACTATAATAAAATAATGGAAGCCTGTATTGTCCGGCACTGTGACTTGTAATAAAAACATAGTAATGGTTTTCATATCCGGGTTTTTGGATGGCAATTGTTCCCTGATACGTCCGGGTTATTTCAGGATAGCCAAAATCATTTTTCATCCACATATTGTTTTTGTTCCAAATATGTAAGCCATCACAATAAAAAAGCAGGTTTCCATTGGTATCGGACATTACAGTACTGCCTTCATGCCGTGTACTATACACCATTCCATAAGGGTCTTCAATAGGTTCACCGCTATTGAAATCCAATCCAACATGGTCGCTAAAATACCAGAAGTTGGTGCGTTTGTTAGGCTGAGAATATGATTGAAGATTATATAAAGTGCAAAAGATTAAAATAAAATATATCAGTATATTTTTCATGATTATATTATATGGTGTACAAAAATACAAAATTTGGTGTTGAATTGCAAATATTAGTTTGGTTTAAAAATATAAAAATGGAATATCCGTATGACTGAAAGGAATCCGTACGACTGAAAGAAGTCCGTATGGATGGACGGACTTCCTACGGTCGTTGGAATGCTGGAATATGGGGAATAAAGGAATAAAGGAATAAAGGAAATAGAGGGAATCCATACGGACGCCCTGCGGTTGTAAGGGAAATAAAGGAAATAGGGGAAATAGGGGAATAGGGGAAATAGGGGAATAGGGGAAATAGGGGTTTAGCCTTTTTACTTCAGTCTATTATTAATCGCCGATTGCCGACTGCTGACTGCCGACTTTCTATCAACTATCACTTAAGCTAATTTGTTTGTAGCTATACTATGCTAAGTTTTTAGTACAAATTAGTCCGTCTATAAAGTCATTTTATTTGATTTAAGAACAACGATTAACGATTTATGATTTTAGAAGTATTTGAAAATCAGAAATCTAAAATCTGCAATCCTTGTTCGTAAATCAATTTTTAAAAATACTTTGATATTATAGACAAACACTAATTAAATTACTTATACGGACATTGCTTAACAATACTTTCTTTAATATTTTTTAAGCCATAAGCTTTATCAAAATAATCAGAGAATTGTTGAGCAAGCTTTAATGCTGTTTTTTCATAAGCGTCTTTATCTTTCCATGTATTTTTTGGAAATAAAATCTCAGATGGAACGCCCGGGCATGTTTTCGGAACGTTTAAATGAAATAGTTTGTTTTCTTCATATTCAACATTTTCAAGTTCTCCTGATAATGCAGCATCAACCATAGCGCGAGTCAGATTAATATCAATTCGTTTACCGGTTCCATAAGCACCGCCTATCCATCCTGTATTAATTAAATATACTTTTGAATTGAATTTTTCCATTTTTTCACCCAGCATGTCTGCGTATACATCAGGATTGCATGGCATAAACGGTTGTCCGAAAAATCTTGAGAAAGTTGCCTGTGGTTCGGTTATACCGGTTTCCGTGCCTGCAAGTTTGCTGGTATATCCTATTAAAAACCAAAGCATAGCCTGATCAGTATTTAATTTTGAAACAGGTGGTAAAACACCATAAGCATCGGCTGTGAGAAATAAAATGGTTTTCGGATTACCTGAAATGGAAGAAACTTTTATGTTTCTTAAATAACGTAATGGATACGAAGCTCTTGAGTTTGGAGTAAACCTGTCATCAAAATAATCTACTTTACCGTCAGGATAGATCATTGCATTTTCAATAATGGCTCCGTGATGCAGATAATTATCTTTATGCATAACTGCATCATATATATCTTTTTCTTTAACAGGATCAATATTTATCATTTTTGCGTAGCAGCCATTTTCAAAGTTAGCAATTCCGTCTTCGCTCCAGCCGTGTTCGTCATCTCCCAATAATGCTCTTTTGTGATCGGCTGATAATGATGTTTTACCGGTTCCTGATAATCCCAAAAGTAAAGCTGAATCGCCATTCTTTCCTTCAATTGCTGAGCAATGTAATGGTAAGATGTTCTCAAAGGGCAAATAGTAATTCATTACGGTAAACATTAATTTTTTTAAACTTCCCATGTATGCCGAACCAACGATAACTCCAATTCGCTTGTCAAAATCCATAGCAACTATCATGTTTGATGTTTTATCGTTTGGTAATTTTCTTAATCTGCCTTCATATTTTGAAGCATCAAGCTTATCATACGGGAGTGATAACAGATAAAACCCATCATTATAGAAAACACTTTTTTCAATATCATCAGGTATTGGCCTGAACATATTGTCAGTAAAAAGTGATGATAAAGCATGGTCGGTAATTACTTTAACAGGTAAGGCATATTTCACATCGGCACCGATCACCCTGTCCGTGACATATACTTTTTCTTTATATACCAGAAAATCGAGTGCATCCTCAAATACCATATTAAATGTTTCTTCGTCAATTGGAATATTATTTGGCGAACTCCAGTCAATAGTATTCTCACTTTCACTTCTTCTGACAATTACAGTGTCTTTTGGGCTTCTACCGGTAGATTCAACAGGTGTCCATGTAGCCAATGCACCACTCTCGGCAATTAATGCTTCTTTATTGTCAACAACTTCCTGAATAATTTTTTTTCTTTCAATATTATCATAGATATTTTTATGATCATTAACTGCTTCAGATAATTTGGCTTTTAAGTTCATTTTTTATTATAATGATTTTTTAAATTAAGAATAATATGAAAATGTATTTTGGTGCTTGTCATTTGTGATTTTTTTAAAATTATAAATCCTTAGTTTATAGACAGACTAAATAGTTATATTTTGCTTAATTGCGGCTTGTGCAGCGGCTAATCTTGCAATAGGCACTCTAAAAGGTGAGCAGCTAACATAATTGAATCCTAAAGAGTTACAGAACTCAATAGAAGATGGTTCACCACCATGTTCGCCACAAATTCCTATCTTTAAATTTTTACGTGTTTGTCTGCCTCTTTCCACAGCAATCTTCATTAATTGACCAACACCATCCTGATCAAGAATTTCAAACGGATCGTTTTTCAAAATACCTTTTTTAATATATATTGGTAAGAATTTGCCTGCATCATCACGTGAATAACCGAAAGTCATTTGAGTTAAATCGTTTGTACCAAATGAGAAAAATTCAGCAGATTTGGCAATTTCATCAGCTAATAGAGCTGCTCTTGGTATTTCAATCATTGTACCTACTAAATAATCAATCCTGTCATTTTTTTCTTTAAAAACTTTTTCAGCAATTGCACGAACAATGTCTTCCTGCATTTTCAGTTCTTGATAAGTTCCGATAAGAGGCACCATAATTTCGGTTACGGCATTAATACCTTTGGATTTCAAATTTAGTGCAGCTTCAAAAATAGCACGAGCCTGCATTTCGGTTATCTCAGGATATGTATTTCCTAAGCGGCAACCTCTGTGTCCTAACATTGGGTTGAGTTCGGATAGTTCTTTTACTTTTAGTTTGATTTCTTCAACCGAAATACCCATTTCTTTTGCCATTTCTTTTTGGTTTTTTTCTTCGTGAGGTATAAACTCATGTAAAGGTGGATCAAGCAGGCGGATGGTTACCGGAAGATCATGCATAGCTTCAAAAATTTCTTCAAAATCTTTTCGTTGTATAGGCAATAATTTATCCAATGCTTTTCTTCTTTCTTTTTCATTATAAGCAAGTATCATTTCCCGCATAAGTATTATACGTTCACCTTCAAAGAACATGTGTTCAGTACGGCAAAGACCTATACCCTGAGCACCAAAATTTCTGGCAATCAATGATTCTCTTGAAGTATCGGCATTGGTTCTTACATGCATTCTTGAATATTTATCGACAAGTTTCATCAGTTCGTTGAAATCACTACTTAATTCGGGTTCAATGGTTTTTACCTTCCCATCATATACTTCACCTGTTGAACCGTTTAATGATAACCAGTCACCTTCTTTAAATATTTTATTATGAACAGTAAATATTCTTTTTTTATAATCAATATTTAAATCTCCTGCTCCGGAAATACAACATTTTCCCATACCTCGTGCAACAACAGCTGCATGAGATGTCATTCCGCCACGAGCAGTAAGTATACCTTTTGCAATATCCATTCCTTTCAGGTCTTCCGGAGAAGTTTCAATACGAACAAGTATAACTTCTTTTCCTTTGGCAGCCCATTCTTCGGCTTCGTCGGCAAAAAATACTATTTGTCCGCTTGAAGCACCCGGTGAAGCTGGTAAACCCTTGGTGATAACATTTGCTTTACTTATTGCTTCTTTATCAAATACAGGATGAAGCAGTTCATTAAGTTTGTTAGGCTCAATTCGCATAATTGCGTTTTTTTCATCAATTTCATCCTCATTGAGCATGTCTATTGCAATTTTTACCATTGCTGTTCCTGTGCGTTTACCATTACGTGTTTGAAGCAGCCAAAGTTTGCTATCCTGAAAGGTAAACTCAATGTCCTGCATATCTTTATAATGATCTTCAAGTTTTTGCTGGGTTTCATTTAATTCTTTATAAATTTCTGGCTTGCATTCTTCTAATGAGGGGTATTTTGTTGCTCTTACTTCTTCTGAATAATTGGATTGTTTAGCCCATCTTTTTGAACCTTCAAGAGTAATTTGCCGTGGGGTTCTGATACCTGAAACCACATCTTCGCCCTGAGCATTGATCAAATATTCGCCGTTGAACAAGTCTTCGCCTGTAGCAGCATCTCTTGTGAATGCAACTCCTGTTCCTGAATTATTGCCCATGTTTCCGAAAACCATTGCCTGAACATTAATAGCTGTTCCCCATTCGGATGGAATATTGTTTAATTCGCGGTAAAATATGGCTCTTTCGTTCATCCAACTGTCAAAAACAGCCATTATTGAACCCCAGAGTTGTTCCCACGGATCATCAGGAAATTCTTTGCCTGTTTCTTCTTTTACTGCACTTTTGAATAATCTTACTAATTCTTTTAGATCTTCGGTTGTAAGCTCTGTGTCATCATCAATATCTTTCTTGTCTTTCATCTCGTCAATGATTTCTTCAAAAGGGTCAATATCTTGTTTTGAAGCAGGTTTCATGCCAAGTACCACATCACCGTACATTTGAACGAATCTCCGGTAGGAATCCCATGCAAAACGTTCATTACCGAATTTACTGGCAATTCCTTCAACAGTATCATTATTTAAACCAAGGTTTAAAACCGTATCCATCATTCCCGGCATAGAAGCTCTTGATCCTGAACGAACAGAAAGCAAACATGGATTTTCTTTGTCCCCGAATTTTGTACCCATAATTTTTTCAACAAAACGAACGCCTTCTTCAACTTCAGTCTTAATTAATTCAATGGTTCTTTCTTTGCCGATTTTAAAGTAATCAATACAAACTTCAGTAGTAATTGTAAATCCCGGAGGAACCGGTACATCAATAAGGTTCATTTCTGCAAGGTTTGCACCTTTCCCGCCTAAAAGATTTTTCATATCTGCTTTGCCTTCTGCTTTTCGGTTACCGAAAAGGTAAACATGTTTTTGTTTTGCCATTTTATTTTTTTAATTATTTAGTGTGAGTAATTTTTATTTAATTGATTTTTAACCAGTTTAATTTTAAGCATGCAAAAGTACAAAAATATATATCAGGAAATTATCATTTGTTTAAAAATTTTGTATGTTTGCCCGCCATAACCCAGATAAACTCCGTAAGGAAGTATAACTGTATTAGCGTCAAAGGTGTAATGTATTTTGTAATCAGAATGAAAAGTAAGCAGTCGGCATTTGACAGTAGGTAGTGGGCAGTAGGCGACTAATAGGCTGGGGACTGAGGACTGGGGACTGAGGACTGCCGACTGGGAACTGATAATCAAAAAACCAATACTTTACTAAAAAAATAAAGTTTTACAATATAATAGTATAACTCGTAGTTAAATTATTTAAAAAAATATTTCACGAATGAATAATATTATTGGAATTCGTCATGAGGATAAATATGTTATGGAAAGGCGTGTACCGCTTACCCCTAAACATGTTAAAAATTTAATAAAAAATCAGAATCTGGAAGTTTTAGTTGAAAGTTCACCGAAAAGAATTTTTAAAGATGAAGAATTTGAGAAGGCAGGAGCAATAATTACAAATGATTTGAAAAAAGCTCCTGTGATTTTTGGTGTAAAAGAAATACCAGAATCTTATTTTGAAAATGGAAAAACATACATATTCTTTTCGCATGTAATTAAAGGACAGGAATATAATATGCCCATGCTCAAAAAAATGATGGAGAAAAAAAACAATCTCATTGACTATGAAAAAATAATGGATGAGCAGGGGAGGAGACTGATATTTTTCGGGAAATATGCAGGCTTGGCAGGAATGATCAATTCTTTATGGTCCTTAGGTTTGCGTTTAAAACATTTTGGTTTTGAAACACCTTTTATCAAAATAAAACAATCACATCTTTATAATTCGCTGGAAGAAGCTAAAAATGATATTTCAAAAGTTGGTTTTGAAATTGCAGAGAAAGGCTTGCCAAAAGTGTTAACTCCCTTAACGATAGGATTTACAGGTTATGGCAATGTTTCAATGGGTGCACAGGAAATTACAAATTTATTGCCTGTAAAAGAAATATCACCTTCCGGGTTATTGGATTTAAAAAACAGGTCGGACCTTCCTGACAATGTTATTTATAAAATTATTTTTAAAGAGGAAGATTTGTCAGAACCGTTAGATAAAAATATGGAATTTGACCTGCAGGATTATTACGCTCATCCGGAAAAATATAAAGACCAGTTTGAAAAATATATAAAACATTTAACTATTTTAATGAATTGCATGTATTGGGATGAACGTTATCCGAGAATTATTACAAAAGATTATCTTGAAAAATTATATAAAGAAGGTAATCCGAAGTTAACGGTTATTGGTGATATTACCTGCGATCCGGACGGATCAATAGAATGTACACATAAAGGAACAGAAATTGAGGATCCTGTTTTTGTTTATAATCCATTTACCCGGAAACCTGTAATGGGTCATGAAGGCGAAGGTATTATGATAATGCCGGTTGATATTTTACCAAGCGAATTACCCCGCGAATCCTCAATTTATTTTGGTGACACTTTTCTTAAATATGTAAAAGCAATTGCAACAGCAGATTATAATATTCCTTTTGAACTTTTAAATCTGCCAAATCCGGTTAAAAAAGCTCTTATTTTACATCAGGGCAAATTAACTCCTGATTATGAATATATTGCTGAGTATTTATAGGCCGTTTGAAAATTTTTTATATAAAAATCAATTTAAAT
>JAUWSB010000002.1 GCA_030610255.1 Bacteroidota bacterium | reverse complement strand
GATTATTTTGAATCATATTTATTCAGACCACCTTACGGTAAAATTTCGTCAAGTCAAATAAAATTAATAAAAAAAGAATATACAATAATAATGTGGTCGGTGCTTACAGGCGATTTTGATAATAAAATAACCAAAGAACAATGCCTGAGCAACGCTATCAACAATACAAAAGCAGGTTCAATCGTTGTTTTTCATGACAGCAAAAAAGCAAAAGAAAAAGTTTTGTATGTTTTGCCAAAGTTTTTAAAGCATTTTATTGACAAAGAATTTACGATTGGGAAACTTTTAGAAGAAAATTAAACTGAAAAACAATTGAAGTTTTAGACAGTTTGAGTTCAAAACGATAAGATAAAATAAAAAAGAGAATTTTGTTAAAAATGTTTTCTTAAAATATAATCCCGATTTTAATTATGTATGTTTTATTGATGAAGGTGTGAATGATTTTAGGGAACATTTAAAAGAACTTGAAACATTGATTAAAGAATTATAAATAATCCTTTGCGATTTCGCGGCTGTGCGTGAAAACATTCTCTCGCCAAGACGCTAAGACGCAAAGAAAAATCAATTATAATATGACTGAAAACGAAATTGCTAAAATAATTGTTAATACAGCTTACAATATACATGTAAAACTTGGTCCTGGTTTATTGGAATCGGTTTATGAAGAAATTTTATACTATGAATTAGTTAAACAAGGATTAAATGTAGAACGTCAGAAAGGAATTCCTGTAATTTGGGATGATATTAAAATGGAACTTGGTTTCAGAGCAGATTTAATAGTTGAAAGTATAGTTATTGTTGAACTTAAATCAATTGAAGCAATTGCAAAAGTTCATCCTAAAATATTATTAACTTACTTACGAATAACAGGTTTAAAACTTGGACTATTGATAAATTTTGGAGAAAAATTAATAAAAGACGGAATAACAAGAATAGTAAATAATCTTTAAACCTTTGCGACTTCGCGGCTTTGCGTGAAAACATTCTCTCGCCAAGACGCTAAGAAAAAATGAAAAAATGAAAAAAATAATAGGATACAACATAACCCCTGCCAAAGGGCAAGCATTATTAAATTTTCAGGGAAGACGATTGCCTGATAAAATTCAATTGTTTGAAACATCTGTAATTGAAGAAGTACGTGCAAGCCAAAACGGGCAACAAAAACTAAAAACTGATGAAATAGATACTAAAAAAATATTACTCAATTTATTTTTGTTAATTGCTGTAGTTTTAATCATTACAGATTGTGCTAATCCCATTCCACCGAAAGGAGGTCCCAGGGACATTACTCCGCCACAGGTTTTGTATTGCGTGCCTGCAAATTATTCTTCAGGTTTTACAACCGACAAAATTTATATCTATTTTGATGAATTTATTAAATTAAATGATGTGAATAGCCAGGTAATTATTTCACCTCCTTTGGAAGACATGCCTGATTTTAAAACAAAAGGTAAATCTGTTGTAATTAAATTTGATGAAAAATTAAAAGACAGTACTACTTATACAATATTTTTCGGTGATGCAATAGCTGATATTACTGAAAATAATCCCGTTTCAAATTTTGAGTATGTATTTTCAACCGGCACTACTGTTGACTCCCTGTCAATTACCGGTGAAGTTTTAAACGCATTTACTCTTAAGCCGGAAGAAGATATATTTGTTATGCTTTATATTAATAACAATGATACCATACCTTTTGATTCTGTCCCTTATTTTGTAAAGCCTTATTATGTTTCAAAAACCAATAGCAAAGGGGAATTTGAATTGAACAATTTAAAAGATGAAATATATAAGATTTTTGCTTTACGCGATGCAAACGGTAATTATTTATATGATCTGCCAAATGAAGAAATCGCTTTCTCAGATAGTCTGCTCATTCCTGATTATTATTATTTTCCCGTCTTTGACAGTCTAATAGCTGATAGTCTGACAGATGAAGCAATTTTTAATGATTCACTTGAAATTGATACTGTTAAAAATAATTTATATAAACTTTTTCTTTTTCAGGAAATTGATTCCACACAGCAACTTACAAAAGCAGCATTAATCCGTAAAGGACAATTGGCCTTTATTTTTAAATTTCCTGTAAAAGATTTAAATATTGAAGTTTTAAATCATCAGTTTGAAACAGATTGGAAGATTGAAGAGATTAATCCTGAAAAAGACACTGTGATTTACTGGCTGAAAGATGTTGATATTGATACACTGGTTTTTAAAATTACTGATGATACACTTGTTTTAGATACCGTTGAAATTGCCCTTGTTAAACCTGACAGGGGTAAACGATTAAAAAAAAGAAAGGAAAAACCACAAAAAATTCAGATAAAGTCAAATGTAAAAGCAAATGCTTTAGATATTAATAAGCCTCTGAACATTAAATTTACATATCCGGTAAAGAATTATGATTTTTCAAAAATCCTGCTTATTGAAGGTGAAGACACAATTGTTTCTCCGCTAATAACATTTGTGGATTCAGTAAAAAGAGAGGCACAATTATCACGTCAATGGAGCGAAAACACCAATTATCAATTATTTATTCCTGATTCGGTTTTTACTGATTTACAAAATTATAGTAATGATACTACTATAATAAATTTTCGAACCAAATTGCTTACCGATTATGGAATCCTTTTCCTGAATATCAAAATTGATAATCCGAATAACCATTACATTATTCAATTATTAAATGAAAATGAAGATGTATTAAACGAAAGATTTATTACGGAAAATCAGCTTATCAAATACGAATACCTGAATCCCGGCAAATATTTGATAAAAGCAATACTTGACGCAAATAATAATGGCAGATGGGATACAGGAGATTATATAAATAATATTCAACCCGAAAAAACCTATTATTTCCCAACCGATATTAATATACGTGCAAATTGGGATATTGAGGAAGAATGGGAGCTACAATAGAGTTTTATAATAAGATTTAATAATCGCTACACCTGTTAATACAATCAATAATTTCGGACAAAGCCGCATTTTTTATTGAATATAATATTTTTTTTCCATCCCGTTTTGAAATAAGAACGCCTTTAGTTTTTAAAATATTCAAATGATGAGAAGCAGAAGCTTGTTCAATACCAAGCCCTTTGTAAATTTTAGTAACGTTCATTTGAGGTTCATCATTTAACATGTCAATTATTGCAATCCGCATAGGATGTCCAATTGCTCTTAGTTTGCTTGCAGCTGCTTCTAATTTAGCTACATTTAATACTGATTTTTTCATAACGAAAAAGTTTTAATGTTTAATTAGTAATTTTTTGCAAATATATAAAAAAATATAGTATATTCAAATATATGCATGTATTAAATAATATATATTTTGAAACTTAGTAAAAAAGTTTATCAAGTTTATCCGTATGACCGAAGCCCATATGGGTTTGCTTTGCTTTAGAAACCCGTATGGATGGGCTTGTTGTTAATGTTAATAATATGTTTCAAATTGCAGGTTTTTGATTATAGGAATAATTTTAAACTTGATTTAAAACTAATGTAGAACCTATTCTTCAAATAACGGTGTAAATTCAAATCTAATACCATCAAACAAACCCTTATCGCTTAATTTCAATTCAGGAATTACCAATAATGCCATAAACGATAAAGTCATATAAGGAGCATTGAGCTTTGAACCCAATTTTTTTGCTTTCTTGTCAATACTGTCATATTCAGAAGCTATAAGATAACAATCTTTATTTGACATCAAACCGGCTACATGTAGCGGAAGAACTATTTTTTCATCTGCATTTGCCAGTGAAACCCCACCTTTTTCTTTAATCAGCATGTTAACGGCATTCATAATGTCTTCATCATCAACACCAACAGCAATAATATTATGACTATCGTGAGCTACTGACGAAGCAATTGCTCCGTTCTTTAACCCGAAATTATTAATAAAAGCAATTGCAGGTTTGGCTTGTTCATAACGGTTAGTCACAACCAATTTTAGAACATCATCTTTTGTATTACTTTCAGCATTGTTTTTTTCTATATCTATCTTAGCTGAAATTTTATTTGTAATCAATTGCCCGTCAATTGCATGAATAACTTTAACAGTATCGGATTGTGGTGTTATCTGCAAATCCTGTAATTTTATTTGTTTTGTTCTAAAATTGTTTGGAGTAGAATCTGTAATTGGATCAATTAAGGTTTTTCCGTTTTCAGCAACTTTAGTGCCGTCAATATATGTTGCCAAAACATTAAAATTATCAAAATCATCAATAATTATAAAATCAGCAGGGTCACCTTCCTGTAATAGTCCAACTTCAAGACCATAATGCTTAACAGGATTATAAACACAGCTTCGTAATACTGTAACCGGATCATATCCTTTTTTTATTGCTCTTTTTACCAAATCGTTAATATGACATTTTTCAAGGTCATTAGGATGCCTGTCGTCAGAACAAAACATTAATCTTTCAGGATATTTGCCCATAAGTCCAATTAATGCTTCAAAATTTTTAGCTGCACTTCCTTCTCTTATTATTATTTTCATCCCGTATTTGATTTTGTCCAGCGCTTCCTCAATTGTATAGCATTCGTGGTCGGTTGAAATGCCGGCTTCAATATATTTTTTTGCTTCCTCGCCTCTCAGTCCGGGAGCGTGCCCATCTACTTGTTTATGATATTTTTTTGCAACAGCTATTTTTGCCATTACTTCTTTATCATGTGACAATACTCCGGGCCAGTTCATCATTTCTGAAAGATATTTTATCTCATCCGTTTTTAACAGTTCTTCAATTTTATCAACGCCGAAAGTAGCTCCTGATGTTTCAAAAGTTGTTGCAGGAACACATGACGAAGCACCGAAATAAAATTTAAGCGGAACTTTTTTTCCGTTTTCTATTATATATTTAACTCCGTCCATTCCCAGCACATTTGCAATTTCGTGTGGGTCGGAAACAGTTGCAACCGTACCGTGAACAACCGCCAATCGTGCAAATTCCGAAGGAATAAGCATTGAACTTTCAATATGGATATGGGCATCAATCAGCCCGGGAACGATGTAATTTGTGTTATTGGTTTTTTCTTTTGTTATTGAAGATATTTTACCGTCTTTAACAGTAATTGTCCCCTGAAAAATTTTCCGGTTTACCACATCAACTATGTTTCCTGATATTGAATAAGTGTTTTCCATGATATTGATTTTTTAAAATTCAACACTAAAAGTACAAAATTTTTGTAACTAATCATTATTAAATTAATAAACTGAATAGTTACAAGTTTTTTAACGGTTTGCTAATTGTCCGCAAGCTGCGTCAATATCCTTTCCACGACTTTTCCTGATATTTACTATCAAATTTTTACTTTTCATAAAATCCGCAAATTCATTCATTTTTTCATTGTCAGCTTTGCTAAAACCACTTCCTTCAACTGTATTGTATTCAATAATATTTATTTTCACCGGGAAGTTTTTACAAAAATCCGCTAATTCTTTGGCATCGGATAATGAATCGTTAATATTTTTAAATAAAATATATTCAATTGTAATTCTTTTATTTGTTTTGGAATGAAAATATTTTAAAGCTTCAATAAGTTTTTTTATTGAATTTTGTTCATTTACCGGCAAAATACTGTTGCGTTTTTTATTATTTGCCGTATGAAGCGAAAGTGCTAAATTGAATTTTACATTATCATCGCCAAGTTGCTTGATTTTTGCAGCAATGCCGACCGTTGAAACGGTTATTCTTTGGGGAGACATTGCAAGTCCATCTGCGGAAGTAATTATTTCAACCGATTTCATTACATTTTTATAATTCAACATAGGTTCGCCCATGCCCATATAAACAATGTTTGACAATGGAATTTTATAATTATCAAGAGCTGTTTTTGAGATAATTACAACCTGGTCATAAATCTCATCAAAATTCAAATTTCTTATAAATCCGAATTGCCCGGTTGCACAAAATTTACAGGCTAAAGCACATCCAACCTGCGAAGAAATACAAGCTGTCACCCTGTCGGAACTTGGAATAAGTACTCCCTCAACAACATTTCCATCAAAAAGCCCGAAAGCGATTTTTATTGTTCCGTCTTTGCTTTTTTGCTGTGAATTAATTTTTATTGAATTTATTACAAAATTGGAATTAAGAAGTTCACGGGTTTTTTTAGATAGGTTGGTCATTTCTTCAAACGAGACGGCTGAATTTTTCCAAAGCCATTCATAAACCTGTTTTGCACGAAAAGGTTTTTCGTTATTATTTATCATGAATTCTTTAATCTCCTTAATAGAGATAACCCTGATGTCTTTTTTTGAAGATGATGATGTCATTATTACCATTCTTCTTCCACTTTCTCCGGTGCGGGTTTCATTTTCATTTTTAAATTTTCCGTCCATCCGGCAACAAAATCTGCAACCTGTTTAAGGTATTTATTCCATTGCGGATTATATGCAGGATCAGATTTGTCAAGCCATTTTTCAACCGGATAGCGTGAAGCTTTTTTTAGTACAAAATCAGTAATTGTATACCTGTATCGTCCGTCTTTAAACTCAATTACAAATGAATATAAAACCATACCTCCATCCAGTTTATTCCCGTCTTTATCAAAATAATAAATCCTGAAGCGGTGATTACCTTTTATTTTGCCTGTTTTATTATCGCGAACTTTAGTAACGCTAACAGGATTATTATAAAAATTATTAAGCCAGTTAATACAACGATTAAACAACTCATTTTTTGTACCTTCTTCCTGAACAACTTCCTGATAGGTAATTAACTGTGTTTCTATATCAATTGGATATTTTGATTTTATATCTTCCTGACAAAAGACATTATTAAAAATAAATAAAATTACTAATGTTGATAATATTTGCTTTTTCATCAGTTAGTAGTTTTTATTGATTTTACAAATAATTAAACTGAAAATTATTATATATATTGCAAATATACGACATAAAAAAAGCCCCACAAATTTTGAGGGGCTTATATTTAATTAGTGCATGTCTATAAAGTCAACTTTTTTTTGATTTAATACATACCGCCCATACCACCTGGCATACCACCACCCATTGGGGGCATTTGTGGTGCCGGAGTATCTTCTTTATGTTCAGACACAACACATTCGGTAGTTAATAACATACCTGCAATTGAAGCTGCGTTTTCAAGAGCAACACGTGTAACTTTAGTAGGATCAACTACTCCTGATTCAGAAAGATTTTCATATTTACCAATCCCGGCATTAAAGCCGAAATCTTCTTTACCTTCAATAACTTTTTGAACAACAACAGAACCTTCCATTCCGGCATTTTCAACAATCTGTCGTAATGGTTCTTCAAGAGCTCTTCTTATGATAGCTATACCGGTATTTTCGTCTTCGTTTTCACTTTTAAGGTTTTCAATGGATTTAATAGCTCTGATATAAGCAACTCCGCCGCCGGGAACTATACCTTCTTCAATAGCAGCTTTTGTTGCATTTAAAGCATCATCAAAACGGTCTTTTCTTTCTTTCATTTCAACTTCACTTGCTGCACCAACATATATAACAGCTACTCCGCCTGATAATTTTGCTAATCTTTCCTGTAATTTTTCTTTATCATAGTCAGAAGTTGTGGTTTCAATCTGAGCTTTAATCTGTTTTATTCTTGCTTCAATATCGGTTTTATTACCTTTGCCGCTAACAATAATAGTGTCGTCTTTGTCAATTGTAATTTTATCAGCTTCACCTAAGTAAGAAAGATCGGCATCTTCTAATTTATAACCTTTTTCTTCTGAGATTACAGTGCCGCCGGTTAAGATAGCTATGTCTTCCAGCATTTCTTTTCTTCTATCGCCGAAACCCGGAGCTTTCACAGCAGCAACTTTCAACGAACCTCTGATTTTATTTACTACCAATGTTGCTAATGCTTCACCTTCCATATCTTCTGCAATGATAATTAATGCACGACCTGATTGTGCGGCTTTTTCCAAAATTGGAAGCAGGTCTTTCATTACAGAAATTTTCTTATCATAAATCAAAATGTAAGGATTTTCAAAAACAGCTTCCATTTTTTCAGTGTCGGTTACAAAGTAAGGAGAAATATAACCTCTGTCAAACTGCATACCTTCAACAACTTTTACTGTTGTTTCAATGCCTTTGGCTTCTTCAATTGTAATTACTCCTTCTTTTTTAACTTTACTCATTGCTTCAGCAATGCATGTTCCGATTGATTGTTCATTATTGGCAGCAACAGTTGCAACTTGTTCAATTTTTTCATTGCTGTCGCCAATTTGTTTAGTTTGTTTTTTTAATGATTTGATAACTTCTGCAACAGCTTTATCAATTCCTCTTTTCAGATCCATAGGATTTGCACCGGCAGTAACGTTTTTTAATCCGGTTGTAACAATTGCCTGAGCTAAAACGGTAGCAGTAGTAGTTCCGTCACCGGCAATATCGTTAGTTTTTGAAGCAACTTCTTTTACCATTTGGGCGCCCATGTTTTCAATAGGGTCTTGTAATTCAATTTCTTTTGCAACAGTTACACCATCTTTGGATATAGCCGGTGAACCAAAAGATTTGTCAAGAATTACATTTCGCCCTTTAGGTCCTAAGGTTACTTTCACTGCATTTGATAATGCATCAACACCTTCTTTTAATGCTTCTCGTGCTTTGATGTCATATGTGATATCTTTTGCCATTTTTTTTTAATTTTAAGTTAATAATATTTTAAATTTTCTTTTTTAAACAATAGCTACAACATCTGATTCACGCATGATCAGATAATCATTGCCATCAATAGTAATTTCAGTACCGGCATATTTTCCGTATAAAACGTTATCACCAACTTTTACAGTTAGCGGTTCATCTTTTTTACCGATTCCAATTGCTACGATTTTTCCTTTCAGGGGTTTTTCTTTAGCAGTATCAGGAATAATAATTCCACCGGCAGTTATTTCTTCTGCAGCAGCAGGCTCAATAATCACACGGTCTGCTAATGGTTTAATATTTAATTTTGCCATAATAAATAATTTTTTTCTAGTTAGACAATATATAATTTTCTAAAATACATTTGGGCACTGGCATATTTTGTGCCAAAGTGGAAAATCAGAAAAATGACAGGATTTTATGACATTCTGACATTTTATCAACTGGATTTCTGAGAAATGCTTTAAATTTGTTTTAAGTGTAAATTGAATAATGAATATCCCGAAAGCTTTCGGGATTAACGATTTTCTTTGTTTATTCCTGTGAGGGAGGTGCCTGATAACCCTCAATAGGCTGGGTTTGCGAATTATCAATTTGCTCTCTCAGTTCGGTATCAAATGTTGCCTGAACGTCAGTATTTCTTGGAATTACAAATATTGAAACCAAGCTAAGAACCAGTAATGCAATTGCTAATGACCATGTTGTTTTTTCAAGAAAATCAGTGGTCTTTCTAACACCCATGTATTGATTTGACCCGGCAAAGTTTGAAGCAAGTCCGCCGCCTTTGGAATTTTGCACTAAAACAACTAAAATCAAAAGAATACAAATTATAAGTATTAAAACTGAAATTAAAATATATGTACCCATTTTTTTGTTTTTTAAATTAAATAATGATATTTTTTTGTTTTATTTATTTGAGTTCCTGAATTTTTTTAATTTTGGCTGCAAATATACTACTTTTTTTCGGAAATTTCAAACTTAATTTTTCATAAATTTTTATTGCCTTGTAATAAATCCCCTGGTCGTAATAAATTTTTGCAAGAGTTTCGCTAACAATATTTTCTTCATCAACTATACTTTGGCGGGCTGAATCAACAGGGTTGTAGAAACCGGGTTTTACACGCGTGATGCTTGGTTCGCCCTTAATGAATTTGTCAATTAACTCGCTTTTTGATTTTAAGTTTTTATCAGAAACGGTTGTTTTTTTGTTTAAAATAGTTTCAACGGTATGATGTGTCTGGTCTGATTTTGCTTTGTTTTTTTGTTTTTCGTCTCCTATTTCTTTAAGTCGTTTTTCAATTATTTTTTTTAATTCATCCTTTTTGCTTAATTCCTGTTCTTCTTCTTTATACGAATCGGTTTTTATATCCTTAAGGCCAGATAATGCTTTATCATCTTTTTCTTTTTCCTGTTTAGCTGTTTCGGGAGTATATTCGTCTGGCAGCTCAATTTTTTCTTCAGTAAAATTAATATTATCAATCAGTTTTTTAAGGATTTTACGATTGGAAGCGTATGCAGCGGCAATTTTTAGTTGATTATCATATTTTATACTTTTTTCTTTAAATAAATTTAAAACATAAAGAATCTCGGCAGACTGGCAATAAGGAAAATCTTTTGTCACCTGCTCAAACAAATTAATGCTTTGGGCATCAATTTCATTAGGAGATTTAATAAAATTTACAAATTGCTGACGGTTCATTTATAATATGTTTCTATGTCAAATACTGTTTGTTAAAAACAAGATAAAAGTAAAAACAATTCATGTACTTTTATCTTTTGTCTTTTATCTTTTATCTTTATATATATTTTTACCAGTTAACAACAGCCTTGTTAAAGATATCATCAACAAGCATTTCATTTATTTCATCAATTAAAGTTTGTTGAACAGTAGAAAGATCTTCGCTGCTTGGATAATCTTCATATCTTGTAAAGCTTGTTTCAAAATCTTTGCTTTCATCATAAATATTTGTAAATCTTACATTTACAGTAATAGTTAAACGGTTCAGTGCGGCAGTTTGGTCAGATTGAATTGCAATAGGTTTAACCGTATAAGCAACAATTGCTCCATCTATCATCAAATCGCCTCCTTTTTGTACCAGGGTTAAATTAGTTTGAGAAACAAATTTATCCCGCAAGGCATCGGTAAAAGCCTGACTTAATGTGGGTTCAACCATAGAGGCATTGTTTGGAAAATACTGAATCGAAATTGTTTTTGCTTCTGCAGGTATTGATGCACCTGTGAAAGAGTAAACACCACAACCGGAAATATGAAACAAACCGGTTAGTATTATAAAAATTATGATTAAACGCTTCATCAATTTATACTATTGCTTTGTAAAAGTTTGTTAAAATAAATTTTAACGATTAATTAATATTATATTCTTTAATTTTTCTATAGAGAGTTCTTTCGGATATGCCTAATTCTTTTGCAGCAATTTTTCGTTTTCCATTATATTTTTCAAGTGCCCTTTTTATCATATCAATTTCTTTTTTCTGAAGAGAAAGCGATTCTTCAAGAACTTCCGAATGTTGGATTGGCTCATTTATTGTTTCATCAATATTTTGTTGAATTTCAATATTTTCGCTATCTTCCTTGTCAGCCGAGTCAATATCCTGATATAATTGTTTGATCAGATGGTGTTTGTTTTCCTGAATAGCTTTATCATCTCCGTCGCTTTGCAAAATTTCAACAACAATTTTTTTCAAGTCGTTTATATCTCTTTTCATATCAAAAAGTACCTTATACAACAGGTCTCTTTCAGAAAATTCAGTTTCAGTACTTTCTTTTTTATAAAGTACGGGTAATTTATTTGTTTGGCTTAAGGGTAAATATTTCCAAAGTATATCGGCAGTTATTATCCTGTTTTGTTCAATAATTGAAATTTGTTCTGTAATATTTTTCAATTCTCTGATATTTCCCTGCCAGCGATAATTAATAAGAACATTTTTTGCATCTTCATCTAACTGCAATGAAGGCATACGATATTTTTCAGCAAAATCAGAAGCAAATTTTCTGAAAAGTAAGATAATATCTTCTTTTCTTTCTCTTAAAGGAGGAACATAAATAGGTACGGTATTTAAGCGATAAAACAAGTCCTGCCTGAATTTACCTTCTCTGATTGCTTCGGGTACATCAACATTTGAAGCGGCAACTACTCTTACATCTACTTTAATTACTTTTGATGATCCTACTTTAAGAAACTCACCTGTTTCAAGGACTCGCAGCAATCTAACCTGTGTTGATAAAGGAAGTTCGGCAATTTCATCTAAGAAAATAGTACCACCGTTAACAACTTCAAAATATCCTTTTCGAGCCTCGTGAGCACCGGTAAATGAACCTTTCTCATGTCCGAATAATTCAGAATCAATAGTACCTTCGGGAATTGCCCCACAATTAACTGCTATGTATGGTCCATGTTTTCTTGCACTTAACTGATGAATGATTTTCGGAAATACTTCTTTTCCTGTTCCGCTTTCACCGGTTATCAAAACAGTTATATCAGTGGGGGCAACCTGTCGTGCAATATCAATTGCCCTGTTAAGCAAAGGTGAATTGCCAATTATTCCAAATCGTTGTTTTATTGACTGTATATCCATTATCGAAATAAAATTAACTGTAAAGTTAATATTTTTTTATATTATCATTGATAATACAAACATTTTTATTATTACCATAAAAATTATAAAATTTTTCATAAACTGAATAGTTATAAAAAAACAATCCCCCGAAGAGATAATGTTTCAGGGGATTATTGGTTAATATTAAAAATATTCGGATTATTCTTGCCCATTTTTTACTTCTTTTTTAATACGTTGAAGATGACCACGTCCGAGAGCTTTGACTTCGCAACCAAGTTCATAGTATCGTCGAATTTTATCATCTGTAAGTATCCCGAAGCAATCAATCACAGCAATTGGCTGACCTGCCCATTTTACTATATCATCAGGTGAAAGATCAATATATTCTTCATGAGGCACTGCTAAAATAAATGCTTCAACGCCTTTAAGAGCTTTACTTAAATCTTTTTGAACACGAATATCAACCAAATGTTCCTGATTGCGGAAAAAGCGACCCCATGATTGTCCGGGTGCAGGATAAGTATCTTGTGTTTCCAGTTCATACCAATGTTCAACATAAGGATCATGAACACGCATTTCTGCACCCATTTCGCTTAATTTGCGGACAACCATTTCGCTTCCGCTATAACGTGTATCACCTACATCCTCTCTGTAGCTCGCCCCTGCAATCAGAACATCAGCTCCTGCAATATACCTTGACATGTTACGCAAAGCATCGCGAGTTAGCTGAGCAACATGCAATGAACGAGTGTCATTAATATCAATAGCTGTAGGAGTAATTTTGAATATTTCATCACCATCTTCAAATCCAAGAATATGCTTATATGCCCAGTAACCAAGTCCGCCATCTTTAGGTAAACAATATCCGCCTATTCCGGGACCCGGGAAAATCATATTACTATGAGTCGGACGCATTTTAATTGCCTTGATAACTTTAATTAAATCAACACCGTTACGTTCTGCGAAAAGACTCCATTCGTTCAGATAAGCTAAGATTGTTGCACGATATGAGTTTTCAACGATTTTTGTAGTTTCAGATTCAATAGGTCTGTCCATAACAGTTAAGGGATAATCTTTTGTATTCAAGACTTCATGTAGAAATTTTTCTACTCTGTCACGGGCTTCCTTATTACAACCTGAACAAACCCGCCAAAAATCGCGTATGCTTGATACATATTCCTTTCCGGGCATAACTCTTTCAAAGCTATGTGAAAGCAAAGGAGTAGCACTTAGTCCGCGTTTTTTAAATTCTTTTTTAAGTATGGGCCATGCAACAAATTCTGTAGTTCCGGGAGCGACGGTTGTTTCAATTAATACTAAACAATTTTTCGGAATCTTTTCACCAATTGTTTTTAAAGTGGCTTCAAGTGCTGCCATATCTGCTTCGCCTGTTTTCATGTTTCCAAGCTCTTGTTTTGCATAATCGCATTGAACGTCAACAACAACACAATCAGCAAGTTTTAAACAATCGCTGTTATATGTAGCAATAAGAGTTTTTTTATCATTAACGCATCTCTTAATCAATTCATCTACTTCGGGGTCTTCAGCTTTTACAGGTGATTCACCTCTGTTTAATACTGGAATTTTCCAGTAACTTCTAAGGCTTGGTCTTTGGCATCCGATTACAAATTTACTTGGATTACTGTTTTCGTCTTCGGTATCTGCTACAATTGCTGCCATAACTGCACCAACAAAACCAACACCCATTACAACAACAATTTCTTTACCTTCTTTACGAGCTTTATTAACCTGATCTTCAAGTTGTTTGTATTCTTTCGCATAATCTTCCTTTTGAGGAATTGCAAATTTTTCACCGGTTGGACTAACCGAATAAGATATATCTTTGTTTTTTTCCATGTTAATTTAATTGTGATTTTTAAATTGAATTTGTTTTCAGGATTTTAATGGGCGGCAAAGTAATTACATTTTATCCAAAAATAAAAATATTTCTACCTTATCTTTGCATTAAAGTTTTTTTCAATAGCAGATATAAGCCTGTTCATAACCTTATCAACAATTTTATCTGTTAAAGTTTTTTCAGGATTTTGAAAGATAAAACTGACAGCATAAGATTTTTTACCTGTTTCTATTTTATCTCCTTCGTAAATGTCAAATAAATTAACGGATTTTAATAATTGTTTTTCAGTTTGATAAGCAAGTTTTTCAATATCTTCAAATTGGATATTTTTATCAATTAAAAGTGCAAGATCACGTCTTACCTCAGGATATTTGGGAATATCATGATATTTGATTTTATTATCTTTTACTGCATCCAATACCAAATCCCAGTTAAAATCAGCATAAAAAACTTCTTGTTTTATTCCGAAATCTTTCAAAGGATTTTTTGAAACAGAGCCAAATTCAACAAGTTTTGATTTTTTTAAGGTATATAACATACCTTCCTGAAAATTGCTTGAAGTTTTTAAACTTATTTCCATTTTTGAAATATCAATACTTAGTCGTTTCAGAATATTATTTATAAATGTTTTTAAATAAAAGAAATCAACTTTATCAGGGCTTACCGACCAGCTTTCTTTAAGTTTTTGACCGGTTATAAACAAAGTTAGATGTTTGGTTTCAATATATTTTGTTAAGGGATTATCTTTAATAAATTTATCAAAATCATAAAAATATATATTTCCAAATTCAAATAATTTTAAATCAGTAATTTTTCTGTTTTGGTTATAAGCAATGGTTTCTAATCCGCCAAAAAACAATGACTGCCTTAAAACATCCAGATCATTACTAATGGGATTCAGAATTTTAACATCATTTTTCTTATCAAGAAAATCATTTTTTTCAATATAAGCCGAATTAATAAGAGAATTATTAATAATTTCCGAAAAGCCGTTATCACATAAATAACCGGAAATTAAATTCTGAATTTTTTCTTTATCAGGTTTTGAACTGAACGACAGTGAAGATTTTACTTGGTTTGAAAATTCAACATTATTATACCCGTATATTCTTAAAATTTCTTCAATAATATCGGCCTCACGTCGTACATCAACTTTAAAAGTTGGAATTGATAATTTTAATCCTTCAACTGATTCCTGAATAATATCTATGCCTAAATCGTTTAGAATATTTTTAATTATTTTTCTTTCAATAGATTTACCTATCAGGCGATCAATATTTTTATAGAAAACATCAATAGTCCACTTGTTAATTGGCTCGGGATATACATCCATTATTTCAGATGAAATACTTCCGCCCGCAATTTCTTTAATTAGCATGGCTGCCCGTTTTAGAGCATAAACAGTAATGTTAGGGTCAGCGCTTCTTTCAAATCTGAATGAAGCATCGGTTTGCAGAGCATGATATTTTGAAGTTTTACGGATTGTTTTCGGGTCGAAATAAGCGCTTTCCAAAAAAATATTTTTTGTTTTTTCAGTAACTCCTGATTTAGTACCACCAAATACTCCGGCAATACACATTCCTTCAGATTCGTTGCAAATCATCAGGTCATCTTTAGTAAGCTCTCTTTCAATTTCATCAAGAGTAGTAAATTTTGTGCCTTGAGCCAGTTTTTTAATAATTACTTTTTCTCCGCGAATTCCATCAGCATCAAAAGCGTGTAATGGTTGTCCTGTTTCAAAAAGAACAAAATTTGCAATATCAACAATATTATTAATTGGTCGCACTCCAATTGTTTTTAAATGATTTTTTAGCCACTGGGGAGATTCCTTAACCTGAATGCCTGAAATTGTTATTCCTGAATATCTCGGACATGCTTCTGTATCTTCAATAATAACATCAATTTCTCTTTTATGATTATCAATTTTAAAATCTATAACAGAAGGGATTTTTAATTTTGACTTACGATTAGAATTTAAACAGTTAAAAACAGCTACAAGATCTCTTGCAACGCCAATATGGGAAGTTGCATCGGAACGGTTAGGTGTTAATCCGATTTCATAAATATAATCGTATTCAATTTTAAAATATTCTTTGGCTTTAACTCCAATCTCTACATTTGGGTCAAGTACCATAATGCCTTCGTGAGAAGTTCCTAAACCGAGTTCATCTTCGGCACATATCATTCCTTCGGAAATCTCACCCCTGATCTTTGTTTTTTTAATCTCAAAAGATTGATCTTCAAAATAAAGTATCGTACCGATAGTGGCAACAAGCACTTTCTGTCCGGCAGCAACATTAGGTGCACCGCATACAATATTTAATAATTTGTCGCTACCAACATCAACAGTAGTCAAACTTAATTTATCGGCATTGGGATGTTTTTCTTTTGTTATTACCTCACCAATTACCACTCCTTCCAATCCTTCTTTTATTGATTGATATTTTTCAAGACCTTCAACTTCCAAACCGCAATCAGTAAGCAATTCCGACAGCTTTAAGGGTTCAAAATTAATATCAATGTATTTCTTTAGCCAGTTGTATGAAATTTTCATTCCTGTAAAATTTTAATTATTGGTTGGCTGCAAATGTAATGATATTTAAGAAATTATTAGCTTATCAATCCCCAATTTACTTTATTTTTTTCAAAGGATTTTAATTGTTTTGCAAGTGGAAAATTTTCTTTATGTTCTAAATTCGGGTCGTTTTTCAGAATTTCAATTGCAAGGTTTCTTGAGTATTTTAATATTTTTTCATCTTTTATCAAATCGGCAATTTTCAAATCAAGGATTCCGCTTTGTTGTGTTCCCTGAATATCACCAGGACCTCGTAATTTAAGGTCAACATCAGCAATTTCAAAACCATCGGAAGTTCTCACCATAGTTTCAAGTCTTTTTTTTCCATCATTAGTGATTTTATAATCTGTCATTAAAATACAATGTGATTGGTCAGCTCCTCTGCCAACCCTTCCCCGTAATTGATGAAGCTGCGATAATCCGAACCTTTCGGCATTTTCAATTATCATAACACTTGCATTCGGAATATCAACTCCAACTTCAATAACAGTAGTGGAAACCATAATTTGTGTTTCTCCACGGATAAATCGCTGCATTTCAAAATCTTTATCTGCCGATTTCATTTTCCCGTGAACTATACTCACAGCGTATTCAGGTAACGGAAATTCCCTTATAATGCTTTCATAACCGTCCATTAAATATTTTAAATCCAATTTTTCAGATTCTTCAATTAAAGGGTAAACAACATAGATTTGCCTGCCTTCTTCAATCTTTTTTTTAATAAAACCAAATACTTTCAACCTTTTTGAATCGTAAAGATGATAAGTTTTAACAGGTTTTCTGCCTGGAGGTAGTTCGTCAATTATTGAAAAATCAAGGTCTCCGTATAGAGTCATAGCTAAAGTACGTGGTATTGGCGTGGCTGTCATCACCAGTATGTGCGGTGGGATAATATTTTTTTTCCAGAGTTTTGCACGTTGAGCCACTCCAAAACGATGTTGTTCATCAATAATAACCAGTCCGAGATTTTTAAATTTTACAGTTTCTTCAATTAATGCATGCGTTCCGATTAAAATTTGCAAATTTCCGTTAAGCAAATTTTCGTTAATAATTTTTCTTTTTGATGTTTTGGTTGATCCTGTAAGCAGTTCAACTGAAATATCCATTCCCTTAAGCATTTTTGAGATTGTTTCAAAATGTTGGTTGGCAAGTATTTCAGTTGGTGCCATTATACAAGCCTGATAATTATTATCAATGGCAATTAAAATGGACATAAGGGCAACAAGGGTTTTGCCGCTACCAACATCGCCCTGCAACAGCCTGTTCATTTGTTTTCCTGAGCCAATGTCTTTGCGGATTTCTTTGATGACTTTTTTTTGTGCATTTGTTAATTCAAACGGAAGATTGTTTTTAAAAAAGCAATTAAAATAATCTCCAACAACAGAAAAAATGTGTCCTTTTATTTTTTGAATTCGTATATATTTTTTTTTTAATAACCGCAACTGAATAAAAAATAATTCTTCAAATTTCAATCTTGCCTTAGCTTTTTGTAAAATATATTGATTTTCCGGAAAATGAATATTATTCAATGCTTGTTCTCTTGAGATTAGTTTGAGGTTCTTAATGATATTTTCCGTGAGATTTTCAGGAATTTCCCCGTTAATCTTCAGGACAAGATTCCCGATTAATTTACTTATACCTTTACTGCCTAATCCTCTTGATTTAAGTTTTTCAGTAGAACTGTAAAAAGCCTGAAAAGATTTGCTCAATGAATCGTGTTGTTCGGAAATAAGTTCAATTTCAGGATGAGGGATATTGAATTTCCTGTTAAAAATTGTCGGTTTTCCGAAAACGATATATTCTTCGCCGGGTTTAAATTTATCTTTGATCCATTTAATTCCTTTAAACCAAACTAATTCAATTACACCTGTTTCATCTTTTAGATATGCTGATAATCTTTTGGCTCTGCTTTTTCCGATAAGCTGGATATTAGTGATTTCCCCTCGTAATTGAACATAAGACATATCACTAGTAATTTCCCTAACTTTATAAATTTTACTTTTATCAATATATCTGAAAGGAAAATATGTAAGCAAATCACCAAAGGTAAATATATTCAATTCTTTTTTTAATAACTCGGCACGTTTAGGGCCAACTCCTTTTAAATATTCGATTGATGTTTCAAGGATATTATATGACATTGAATAAATAAATTTAGAACAAATTTAAACCCGTAGAAAATAGCTTTGCAAATATACACAAAATTTAAATGCTGATTAACAGTAAATTAATCACCTGTTAAGTTTGATAATTTATTTTCTACGGGTTTAACATTAATAAAAAAAATCAGGCAAAAAAAAACTCCCCAAAAGGGGAGTTTTAATGAAAATATTTTATATATTAAAATTCCCAAAGATCATGTTCAAATACAAATAATTCATTCTTTATTCTTTCAGCTTCAAGCAAAGCATCCATACCGGTTGCATATTGCGAGATTCTTCTGTCATAAACATTTTGTTCTTTATAAACATAACTTCCGAACATTCTTTTCCAGAATATTTCATCATAAGTTCTTCTTTCGGCGCTATTAAACCTGTTAAACATTTCTGCTTTAGCCAGTATTGGTCTTGCTTCAGGAAAGTAAATCCAGAATAAAGGTTCAGGAATTTCAACACCTTCCCTTTCTTTCATCATAACAGGACAAATCCCAAGTATTCTAACCAGTAATTGCGAACGTTGTTTGTCAAAATACCAGTCTTCCTTAATCCTTAGACGCATAACTTTGCTTGGGTCAAATTCTGAATAAATAACGGTATCATATTCATCATAAGGAGGATATGGTCGATTTAGTATTTTATGGAGAGTATCAATCTGTCTTGTCATAACTGCCTGATAAGTTAGTGGCACTAAAAATTCGTCAGTACCGGAAATATCATAAGCTGTAATTGATCCTTCTTTCAAGGCATCCATAATAATTTGCATAAAGCTTCTCCATCCGTTGTGTGGTTCTAACGGGTAATAAAACGGTTGATTTATTTTTTCGCGCATATCAATAACGCGCCATATTCTTTTAGACCACATAACATCTGCCTTTCTCAGTGGTGGATATGGAACAGGTTTTTTATCAATCATTCCCATGTCGGGAAAAAGTCCATCCTGTGGCGGGCTATCAAGTATTTGTGACTGTGAATTTACATTTATCGCTATTATCAAGCTTAGAGTGAATAACGAGATGAGTAGTTTTTTCATAATACCTCCTGTTAGGGAAAATTATATTTATTTTTAAATTTTAATCAATTGTAAGATTTATTGCATTTAATGTACGGGTTATGCCTTCAGGTCCAACTGCCTGAATATTTTCAAAAAAGAATTTTTGTTTTCTTTTGGCATTCCTGATAATATTTATCATTTCTTCTGAAAACATGTTACCTCTTGTACTTTTAGGTATCCAGTCTCCACTGATAATGGTAGCCATAGTAAAAGATTTAACTTCAAAATACAGATCAAATTCAAAATCCTTCATTGAAGGTATAATTGCATTAGCAGCTAATAAAGTATTTTTATTAATTGAACCTTCTTTTTGACCTGCAATTTCGGCAATAGGATCGGGGACTCTTTTTACACGGAATTCGCTTGATCCCATATTTATTCTTTTGCCTTCAAAATTTGCATCAGCAGTTACTACTGCTCTTTTCATACCTTTTGGTACTCTTACTATCCAGTCTTTACCTTCAGGGTCACGTGTCAAACTAGCACCGGAAGTTATGCCTGGGTAAAGATTTTCAGCAGCCACACCTGGAACTGAAATTGATACCGGATTATCAACTCCAATGTAAAATACATTCATTTTGGTAGCTGCTACAGTAAGTGAAGGCGGACCCACAATATAGTCACCTTTAAAATGAAAATTCAATGTTTCTCCTTCGGGATTAAGCACTTTAATAATACCGGCGTATGTTTGATGCCCTTCTGTGTTTCCCGGGAAAGTAAGCTTTACAACTCCTTTTTTTCCTTCAACCGGCACAGCCCTGCTGATGTTTCTGCTTGTGATGGCGTCAGTTCCCTTTAATACGAAAACTTCAGGGTCTTGTTTTGTGTCATAGGCAGCAACAAATACTTCAGCTTCATAGGTTTGACCTTTTAATATGTAAGAAGTTTTCGGAACAACTTTAGCATTGATTTCATCAAACTTAAAATCTTCGGCGGTTACAGAAGAATAGAGATGATTAACAACATCAAATTCAGCATTTTGAACTTCTGAAATAAATTTATTTAATATAGTTACATCTGCAGCTAAAATTGTATAAAAAAAGTTATATTGTTCCCATGTAAGGGGTTTTCCGTCTGCATTATAGTATGGTCCTTTTGTGATTAATCCTAAACGGTCACTATCAAGAGGTTCACCAGCTATCTCAAGCATTTGATCTCTGTAATTATTTATTTTTCTTTTTAGTTTTCCTGCTTCGCCGGTAGTTCCGTCTTCCGAACGGCCAAAGAAATATCGTGTTGGTTCGGTAAACATATCTTTGGCCCTAACTTGAGCTAATGGTGTATTTTTTGCCTGTTCAACTGTTTTTATCAAACCATCTGTACGTATGATAACAGCATATTTTACACTATCAATATATCTTATCAATTGTTCGGATAATTGTTTTGCTTTTTGTGCTTTTTCCCAGTAAGGACCAACTTTGTTAGGATTAATTTTATATTGTTGTTCAAATCTATCGTAAGTGTCATCAATTTTACTGGCAAAATTTGCTTTAGTATTTTCAACGCTTTTGTTAACTACAATAAATGCATCCAACATTTCTTTTGATACGTTAAGTGCCAAAAGTGCTGTCAACACCAGGTACATCATCGCAATCATTTTCTGTCGCGGGGTTTCCTTATATCCAGCCATAAATAATTATTGTAATTTTTAAATAAATATTTTTACTATATTACTGATTATATTCAGTTTTAACTGTTTGGATTAAAACTCATAGCCGACAGCATATTTCCATATACTTTATTAAGGGCAGCTACTTTTTCTGTTAATACATCAATCTGTTCTTTGTAGGTTCCCATTTTATCAGCAGATTCATTAAGATTTTCAAGAAACTGGTTCATAGTTTGCTGAAGTTTGGCAGATGATTCAACTTGCTGGTTTGTGCTTTGTAATTGCAATTCATATACAGCATTCAAAGCAGACAGATTATCTGATATTCTTTTTAATTGTTCATTATAAGAAGAACCTTCTGCAGCTGAAAAATCAAGAATTTCAACTGATTTTGAAAGAATTTCTGCTGATTTAGTGTAATTTTCAACTAAATTATTTGCTGATTGTGTAGCTGCTTTAATACTTCCTGCAAATTCATGTGTAACTGCTAAATCGCTTTTAATTGATTCTGATGCTTGTGTATATGCATTTGAAAGATTAGCAGCACTGTTGGATGCTTGTTTAATATTATTAATGTATTCTAATGAAGCACCCGAATCCTGATTGAGCGATTCGGAAGTTTTTTTGTATGCCTGAGAAAGTTCACCGGCTGAAGCAGAAGCATTTTTTACATTTTCAACAAATTCGTTTGTGGCAAGAGTTGCTATTGACACATCTTTTAATTTTGATGTTTGATCACTCAAATTTCGTAATCCTATGCCAAGGCTCTCAATCAACTCCGGACCGATTTTAGCTTCTGCAAGCAGGTCGTCTAATTTTTCGGTAACTCCAATTTTCTTTTGTTCATTAAGACCCATTCCATGATACATCCCTCCTAACTCAGGGTAAACCAAACTCCAGTCAGGTTCAACATGTGGTGGTTCAAATGCTGAGAAAAAGAATATTAATGACTCAGTACCCAAGCCCACGACAAGCATGTAGTCAGCATAAGGGTAATGATTGATTTTAAAAAGTGCACCTAAAATTACAACTGAAGCACCCCAGCCATAAAGTTTAGCCATAAAATTTCTAAATCCTCTACTTCTTACTAAATTGTTTAAACCCATAATATTAAATAGTTAGGTAAATAATGATTTTTAATTTGAAATATATTATAAAAAATTAATTATAAACTTTTGAAGCACGTGCAGGATTATCATCCTTGTTTCTTCCAAGATAAGGCTGGATACACCTGAAACCGATATAGCATTTGGCTGTATCCTGATATTCATAAGCCCTGGTTGTAACTTGTAAATAATATGCAATATCTTTCCATGATCCTCCTCTTATTACTTTTCTTTTCATTGCAGGCGGATCGGATTCTTTCGCATTGTAAGTATAATTAGGATTCATATCCCATGTAAAATTATATGATGAAGGGTCATAAGCACTGTTTGTCCATTCTGCCACGTTGCCAGCCATGTCATAAATTCCCCAATCGTTTGAAGGATAATGGGCAACGACTACAGTACGCAAGCCACCATCGTCAATATAATTACCTTTAAGTGGTTTGAAATTTGCCAAGAAACAGCCTTTTTCGTTCCTTGTGTAAGGACCTCCCCATGGAAACGGACTTAAACCATAACCTCCGCGTGCTGCCCATTCCCATTCGGCTTCGGTAGGCAATCGAAATTCAGCTAAACTGGTTCCTCCCTTTTTCCCTTTCAGATAACTATTTAACATCTCTGTTCTCCAAACACAGAATGCTTTTGCCTGCATCCAGTTAATGCCTACTACAGGATAATTATCATAAGCCGGATGCCAGAAATATTTTTCTGTCATCGGGTCGTTAAATGAGTAAGTATAATCATGTATCCAAGATAATGTGTCCGGATAAACATTTATCACTTCTTTTCTAACATAAACTGACCTGTCTCTTAAACCTTGCGGACGGTTTGCTAAACTTGCATTCTCGAAATTTGCTTCCTGTGTAAAATCTTTGACAGCAGCAGCGTGCAAGTCAACCCAGTAATATTCGTAATTCAATTTTCGTGTATCAATTTCTTTTCTTCTGAAATATCTTTCATGTTCAGGTAAATACATATCTTCAAGAACATCTCTTACATCCTGTTCATCGCTTTGCCAGTCAATATCTTCGTCCCAGTTTAGATAAGGAGGGTCGTATAATTCACCTGTTTTTTTATTTTCTTCAATTAAATAATCTTCTGGATTGAGTTCGCCAAGAAGAGTAAGTGCAATAGAATCTCTTACCCAATAAACAAATTGCCTGTATTCATTATTTGTAATTTCAGTCTCATCTATAAAAAAGGCTGATACTGAAATTGTTTTCGGCTCATGAAGTTGTGAATAAGAAATATCCTGATCACTAACACCCATTGTATAACTTCCCTGAGGGATAAATATCATACCATATGGATCAGGCTGATAAAATGGTTTTGATTTTCTGTTCACTCCAACAAGTTCTCCATTTCCTGAATTGCTGCAACTACCCAGAAAGATTATTATTGCTAAGTAAATAAATAGTTTTTTCATGTTTTTAATATTTATTGTCAAACTAACGGGAATTACAAATATTTATTATTTTGGGGGTTCAAAATTAAAAAAATTCTGAATAAAAAAAATTATTGAACGAATTAATTACAAAAATCTTGTATTTTTATATCTTTTCCTCGCTTTTTCTACTTCAATTTTAAAGCAATAACCCAATAAAACTTCATGGCTACCATTCATTCCGATTGATGAAAGTGGAATATCATAAGCATAACCTATGCGGAAATTCTTATATTTCATTCCAAGTAAAATCGAAACAGCGTCCTGTACTCTGTAACTAACGCCTCCCCAAAACTTATTATTGTATTTTACAAGAGCATTTATATCATATTGTGTTGATGAGCCGTCGGTTTTTATAAAAATTGATGGGTCAATTTGAAATGAAGGATTATTTGGTAAAGTAAATTCATAACCTGCAGTGAAATAAAAAGTTCTTTTTAAAGAGTAATTAAAATCATTTTCAAACTTCCACTTTGACTGAGCTAAGTTATATGACGATATACCAATATAGTATGCATTAGGGACTTTATAAAAGAGCCCCAATGCAAAATCAATAAGCATTGAACTTCCATTGCTCTGGAGAGATTTTATTATCGGATCTTCCATGTTAATTGCAATGTATTTAGAAGCATCTATTGATTTGTTCAAAAAGATGATTTGAGCACCAATCCCCAATACACCCCTGCCTAAGTCGCGATGATATGAATATCCTACATTTAATCCCACATTTTTTTGAAAACCTATTTTATCCTGAATAACCGATAATCCGATTCCTCCATGTAACATTCTTATAGGTGTATCGAATGTAATCAGAAATGTTTCAGGGGCAACCTTATTACCTTCGCTATCTTTAAAACCAACCCATTGTTGTCTTACTAATCCTGTTACACACATTGCTCCACTTATTCCTGCATAGCCCGGGTTTACAGCCATATTAGTAAACATATTCTGAGTAAATTGAGGCATTTGTTGTGCAATGCTCATATTGCCAATAAACAACGAAAATATTATTACGACTATGTGTTTTTTCAAATTCATTAAATAAGTATACAATAATGTTTATAAGAAGGGCTAAAATAATAAAAATATTTTTATTTAAGACAAAAGTTTAATAATAAAACTTGTTCTATTAAAATCATTTTTCAATTATTTAGTTTAAACCTACCAAAATCAATTTGTTGCAAAAACGTAATAGTGTTGAAAATATTTTATTTTTTCTTTTTAATATTATAAAACTAATTACTTTTGCAGCCATTTTTTAACACTTAAAATCTTATAAGTTATGGCATTCATACAAAAGGAAAAACTTTTTTCAAAGAAATGGTTTTTAAATTACAGTTTAATTTTATTTGGATCATTTATACTTGCTTCAGGATTTGTATTATTTATTATTCCTTATAAAATAATACCGGGAGGAGTATATGGGATATCTATAGTTTTGCATTATTTGATTGATACTCCGGTTGGTATGACTGCATTGGCATTTGATATTCCATTAACTATTATTGGTATAAAAGTATTGGGTCCGAGGTTTGGTGTAAAAACGGTTGTAGGTTTTGTGCTTACTGCCTTTTTTGTAGATGTATTAACCTACTTTTGGGGCAATGCACCATTAGTTGAAGGCGATGCTTTGCTTTCTTCAATTTTCGGAGGTGTTTTTGTAGGCTTGGGACTCGGTTTGATTTTTAAAGCAAAAGCTACTTCAGGTGGATCCGATATTATTGCTATGATAATCGGTAAATATACAAAAATTCCTTTGGGTCAATTAATGATCTATGTTGATTCGGCAATTGTTTTGGTTGGATTAGTTGCTTTCAGAGATTGGAAAATCCCGTTATATTCTTTAATAGTGATTTTTATTACAGGCAAAGTAATAGATGTTGTATTGGAAGGTATAAGTTATGATAAAACATTATTTATAATTTCTGATAAGTATGAAGAAATACGAAATAAAATTATTAATGATTTGAATCGCGGTGGTACTTATATACACGGAAACGGTATGTATAACAATGCTGAAAAAACATTGATTTTTGCTGTTGTTAACAGGCGTGAATTAGCTATGCTTCAGGATTTTATTAATAAGATAGACCCAAAAGCATTCATGACAGTAATTAATGCGAATGAAATTATAGGCAACGGTTTTAAATCGTTAAAGGATAAGATATCTGATTAAACAATATTTTAAATAGAGCCTGTCTATAAAGTCCGAAAGTTTAAATAAATATTAAAAAGCACAAATGACATCCCGAAAGCTTTCGGGATTAATTCAAAAATTCTTTAACTTTATGGACAGTCACTAAATAGACCCTATAGTGATATAGCTATTTGAAAAGTTTAATAATATCATTCCCATTAGCAAAAATCAGTAAACTGAATAAAATTATCATTCCAACAATTTGGGCATATTCCATAAATTTATCACTGGGTTTTCTGCGGGTAGTAATTTCATAAAGTAAGAACATTACATGACCTCCATCTAAAGCAGGAATAGGCAATAAATTAAGAATAGCTAACATTATAGATAAGAAAGCTGTTAGTTTCCAGAAATGCTCCCAATCCCATGTTGACGGGAAAATACTGCCAATGGTGATAAATCCGCCAATTGATTCATAGGCTTTGACTTCGGGTGAAAATAACAATTTTAGTTGTTTGAGATAATTACCAATTCCATCATAAGCTTTAATTATACCGGCCGGTATAGCTTCAAAAAAAGAATAATTTATTTCCCTATATGTGAAGTAATTATCAAGCGATTTGGGATATACTCCTATTAAACCCTCTTCAGGAACATTTACATTAATATTTAATGTATCGGAATTTCTTAGAACCAAAACGGATATTTCTTCGTTCTTATGTTTTCTAATTTCATTATAAAATTCATCAAAATAAATCATTGATTCATCATTCAATCCAATAATCTTGTCATCAATTATTAGTCCTGCTTCTTTTGCGGGTGAACCATTTCTGAAATCACCAACTTCAAAAGGGAATCTGATAAAAATAAAATCGGGTGATTTATGTTTTATTAGTTTACCAATTAATCCCTGAGGGATTTGAATTTCCATTGGTATACCATTTCTGATTATTTGTATTGTTTTTCCTTCATCAAGAATTAATTTCAAAGGGATTTTTCTGAAATCTTCAACAGGCTCGTTGTTAATTGAAATAATTTTATCACCATTTTGTAAGCCCATTTCCATGGCAAGCGAATCACAAACAATACCGTATTTATTTACTTCTGTGGTTGGGAGATATTGTTCACCACAGGTAAAAAGCAGAATTATATATATGGCCATTGCGAGTAAAACATTAACGGTTACTCCGCCAAGCATAATTATCAGTCTTTGCCATGCTGGTTTCGAGCGAAATTCCCATGGTTGTGGCGGCTTTTTTAATTGCTTCTTATCCAAAGATTCATCAATCATCCCCGAAATTTTTACATAACCACCCAAAGGCAGCCAGCCCAAGCCGTACTCGGTATAATTTTTCTTAAATTTAAATATTGAAAACCACGGATTAAAAAAGAGATAAAATTTTTCTACACGTGTTTTAAAAATCTTTGCAGCTATAAAATGCCCCATCTCGTGAAAAATCACAAGTATTGAAAGACTTAATAATAATTGTATGATTTTGATAAAAATATCCATATTAGAATTTAATTGTGATTAAAATATTTATAAAATTGAAAACTATTCAGGAATACAAAGTTATTAACACTTAAATTCCAAAACACAAGCACCAAATAACAAATAAATCTCAATTATTAAAATTACAATGACCAAAACAATTATTTTTACTTTTCTATGATTGATGAAAATATTTTCTTTAGTTCATTGGCTTCATTGAAAAAAATTGTTGCTTCATCCTCATATTCTTCTGGATTTGTTTCTTTAATTAACCTCAAAAAATATACACTTTCTTTTGAATTTGATTTTTGGGTCATTGGTATTTATTTGTAATTTGTTATTTGGTGCTTGGAATTTATTTCGTTACAAATTTCAATATAGTATTTTCTATAAGGTTATTAATATTTTTCACAAGCTGAATAGTTACTAAAATTTAACGTATATAACTTAATGCTTTTATTCTTGTTTCATTATCCGTAAAAACATAATCCTCATACGACGGGTCTTTAATGAAATTGATTGTTTGCATACATTTTTCAATTATATCTGGCATTTTAAGAAACCCGATTTTATCATTTAAAAATGCTTCAACAACAACTTCATTAGCAGCATTTAAAATGCAGGGTATGTTGCCACCCATTTTCACAGCCTCAAAAGCTAGTGCAAGATTACGAAAAATTTTTAAATCGGGTGCTTCAAAGGTTAATTCGGGATAATTAAAAAAACTAAAACGAGGGAAATCGGATTTTATTCTAAAAGGAAAAGATAAAGCATATTGAATCGGTAATTTCATATCAGGTAATCCCATCTGGGCTTTCATTGAACCATCACAAAACTGAACAATTGAATGTATAATTGACTGGGGATGAATAATTACCTGAATTTGTTCGGGCTTTAAATCAAATAACCAATGGGCTTCAATAACTTCCAAACCCTTGTTCATTAAGCTTGCAGAATCAATGGTTATCTTATTTCCCATTTTCCAGTTTGGATGTTTCAGGGCTTGTTCTTTTTTAACGTTTTTTAAGAATTTATTTTCTTTTCCTCTGAATGGTCCGCCCGAAGCCGTTAAGTAAATTTTTTCAATAGGATTAAAAGATTCTCCGGCAAGGCATTGAAAAATTGCCGAATGTTCAGAATCAACAGGTATAATATTTACTCCATTTTTTTTAGCTGATTCGGTAATAAGTTTTCCGGCAACAACCAACGATTCTTTATTTGCCAGGGCAATTTGTTTTCCTTTTTCAATTGCTTTTAATGTGGGCTTTAATCCCGCATAACCTACCAATGCAATCAAAACAAGATCAATAGAATCCATTTCGATAATTTGAGATATAGATTCATTACCACTAAAAACCTTAATATCATAAGTGTTTAAAGCATTGAAAACTTTATTGTAAAATTTATCGTTAGCAATAACAACAGCATTAGGTTTAAACTTAATTGCCTGTTCAATAAGCAGGTTTGCATTTGAATGAGCAGTAATTACTTCAAGTTCAAAATTTTCAGGATGTTGATTGATAACTTCCAGCGCTTGTGTGCCTATTGAGCCTGTTGAACCCAATATTGCAATTCGTTTTTTCATTTTATTATCATCAAAATGTCATATAATCCAAAGGATTGACAGGTGTTCCATTATACCATAATTCAAAATGCAGGTGCGGACCTGTAGTTAATTCACCCGATTCGCCAACTATTGCTATCGGCTCACCGGCTTTAACAAAATTCCCTTCTTTTTTCAATAAAGCTGCATTATGTTTATAAATTGATATAATATTCCGCTGATGTTGAATCCCGATAATATAACCTGTTGCCACTGTCCAGCCTGAAATTATGACAGTGCCGTCCAGAGTGGCTTTCACTGTTTCATTTCGTTTTGCAACTATGTCAATACCATAATGTTTCTCGCCAGGGTTAAAATTTTTTGTAATGATGCCTTTCATTGGTGTAAAAAACATATAACTCCCCATTGTATGATTATCCCCATATAAATCTCCATATTCATTAAAATAAAGATTATATTGATACTGGTTTTCAAATTCAGCTCTAAGTAATGAATCTTCAATTGATCTTCTTAAAGATATTGTATCGTAATTTATATTTGTTTGCGGTTCTTCAGGAATAAAATCAACAATCTCTTTACCTTCAATAATATTTTTAATGTTATGAATATATAAATTTTTTTGATTAAAATCCCTTTCTAAAGAATCGACTTTTTGCTGTAGTAAATATATTTTTTTAGGCAAAGTAACATCCATATAACCTGGAATATATTCTCGCAAAGGAGTAAAAGCAATTATGATTGTTGTTAAAAATATCAAAAAAATTGAAAGAGTACCTAAGGTAATGAAAACATTTAAACGTGATAACCTGAATGATACCCTTTCTTCAAAAGTTTCATCATTTAAAATAATCAGCCGGTATTTATCTCTTAATTTATAATACCATTTATTCTTACTTTTTTTACGTAGCATCTGTTCAATAAATTTTTCAGGCTGCAAAGCTACAAACAAAACCTAAATTTTGCAGGTAATTAAAAAAAATAAAATATTTTTGTAAAATCAAAGTTAATAAAGCATAACGCAGTAAACTGCAAGATAAAAAATAAAAGTCTAGATAGCTATTTTGTAATATTATAAATTACAGCAACTTGATTGTAAAAAATTTATATAAATTTCTGAATATAACTGCAATTTTCTTAATGTTAATTGTTTTGTTTTCGTGTTCCACAAAAAAAAATAGTTTTACACGAAGAATTTACCATAATTTAACATCCCATTATAACTGTTACTGGAATGGTAATGAAAGTTATAAAGAAGGAAAAGCCGAGCTAAAAAAAATTATTGTTGATGATTACAATAAAATCCTTCCTGTTTTTAACTATGGAACAGATCCTAATGCAAAAACACTAAATCCATATATGGACAGGGCAATAGAAAAAGCCTCAATAGTTATTCAGCGACATTCAATGCATTTTGACGGTAAAGAATATTGCAGATGGATTGACGACAGCTACATGCTTATCGGAAAAGCATACTTTTACAAGCAGGAATACATTGGTGCCCGCAGAACCTTCAATTTTGTGATTAAAGAATATAGCGAAAATGAAATCAAGTATGATGCAATGTTATGGTTGGCTCAAACATATAATCAAATGGGTGAATTTGAAAAATCAGAAGCATTGCTTAACTTATTTCAAAGCAAAGATGAAAAAGAATTTATTAAACCCAAATTTTTAAAAAAGTTCCCTTTAATATTTGCAAATTATTACATACTTCAGGAAAAATATGACCCGGCAATAAATTATTTATACAGAGGCATTGAATTAAATTCAAACAAACAACTTATTACAAGACTCAAATTTATGCTTGCCCAGATTTATCATAAGGAAAATCATCTCACTCAAGCTTCGAAATTATATTCACAGGTTATTAAACGAAATCCTCCTTACGAAATGGCTTTTCAGGCAAAAATTAATTTAGCCAAAACTTATGATGCAACATCAGGTGATAGTAAGCAGATTAATAAAACACTAACAAAAATGCTTAAAGATATTAAAAATAAGGAATATAAAGACCAGATTTATTATGCACTGGCTGAAATTGCCCTTAAAGATGGCAATGATACATTAGGTATAAATTATTTAAAATTATCAGTTAGTTTAAGTTCTAACAATGATTATCAAAAAGTAACATCATCATTAAAACTTGCTGATATTTATTTTATAATTCCCGAATATGAAAATGCTCAGGCATATTACGACACTGTAATGCAATCATTGCCCGAAGACTTTCCCAATTATGAAGTAATACGAAACAAAGCACTAACACTGTCATCTTTGGTTACAAACTTATCAGTCATTCAACTTGAAGACAGTTTGCAATATCTTGCCAGCCTGTCGGAAGAAGACAGAAATGCTATTGTTGATAATATCATTGAAAAATATATTAAAGATGAAGAAGCAAGAATAGAGCAGGAATTATTAGCACAACAAGATAGAGGATTATCGGGTCAAACTGACTTTACACAGGACAGCAGGAGCGGAGCATGGTATTTTTACAATCCACAAATGCTTAGTTCAGGTTATACGGAATTTGTGAAAAATTGGGGTAACAGAAAATTAGAAGATAACTGGAGATTGATCAATAAGCAAATTATATCGTTTGGTTTTGATGAGCAGGAAGAAATTGTAGCAGATAGCATAGGAGTTGATAGTGCTATAGTCGTTTCAACAAATCCAAAAGACAGAGAGTATTATCTACAAAATATTCCTTTTACTGAGGAAGAAATTAAAATTTCCAATGATAAAATTATTGATGCATTATTTAATTTAGGCGGGCTGTATAAAGAAGGATTAGAAGATGATAAAAAATCCATTGAATCGTTTGAGGAGCTGCTTAATCGCTTTCCGCAAAATAAATATCAACTGAAAGCTTATTATAGTTTATATAAACTTTATGCTGAAGAAGGTGATCAGGAAAAGCTTGATTTTTACAAAAACCTGATAATTAATAAATATCCCGAAAGTGATTATGCAAAAGTTATTCAGGATCCTGATTATTATAAAACCATGTATGCACAACATGATCTTGCCGCTGCATTGTATAAAAACACTTATGAAGCTTTTACTAATGAGCAGTATTATATGGTTATTAATTATTCCGACAATGCAATATCAACATATAGTGATACTGCATTAATGCCAAAATTTGAGTTCCTGCGAGCATTGTCAATTGGAAAAATTGAGGTTGTTGATTCGTTGCAAACAGCTTTAAATCAGCTTATAAAAAAATATCCTGAAAGTGAAGTAAAACCTTTGGCGCAAGATATTCTTGACCACTTATCAGGTGAATCTTCCGTATCAGGCGAAGATGGTTCAGAAGTATCGGATGAAGATGCTGATTTCATTTCACCTTATATTTATGATCCTAATGCGATTTTCTTTTATATGCTTATTGTAAAAGAAAAATCTGTAAATTTGAATGCATTAAAAGTAAAAATATCAGATTTTAATAAAAAATATTACAGGCTTGAAAAACTGACAATTAACAGTATTTTACTGGATAAAAACAGGCATATGATAACAGTAGGTAATTTTGGAAATATGGAATATGCCATGGGTTACTTTAATACAATCTCAAAAGACGAATATGTTTTTTCAAGTCTTACACCTATTGATTATAAAAATTTTGTGATATCTACTGAGAATTATCCTGTATTTTATAAAAACAAGGATACAAAGCAATATTCAAAGTTCTTTGAAAAAAATTATTTAAAAAAATAACATTTAAACACTTAATAAAATGGCTAAAAATAATGTTAATGAAACCACTTCCAGAAATTTACTGGGTGCCGACACTACCGTAAAAGGTGATATTGAATCAAACGGTGATTTTAGAATTGATGGTACTTTAATAGGTTCAATAAGTTCAAAAGGCAAGGTAGTTGTTGGTTCTACAGGAAATGTTGAGGGAGAGATCAAATGCCAGAATGCCGATATTTCAGGAAAGGTAAAAGCAAATGTAACTGTAGCTGAACTACTTTCTTTAAAAGCTTCGGCTAAATTTTCAGGGGAAGTTACAACAGGTAAACTTTCAATTGAGCCCGGAGCAAAATTTTCCGGTTCGTGTAATATGGGGGAAACAAAATTATCAGATAATAAATTCCCTTTAAAAAATGAAGGACCTAAAATCAAAGAAAAAACTATTTGATAGTTATGGCAGATATTCTACTATCGCTGTGCAAATGCTGGTGATAATACTCGTAGGTGTATTTGGCGGTATTGAACTTGATAAATTACTTAAACTGAGTTTCCCTGTCTTTACATTTGTTTTATCTATTTTATCAGTAATATTAGCTATTTATTATGTTATTAAAGACCTGATAAAAAAGAAATAACCCAAACAAATTGATAAAAAATAAGTAACTAATCTGGTAACCGTTCACAGAGTTAATAAATAAATTGTTCAATTGTACTTTAGATTTATGCCGTGAATGGTTACCTAATTTGATATGAAACTAATATTAATGAGCAATGAAGTCTGTTTATCTTAACTTTTTAAAAAGAATAATAATTTTTTCAGTTGCTTTTGCACTGATATGTTTTACCGTCGGATATTTTTTACCTGCCGGTTTTGTTACACCTGCCCTGCCCTATTTATTTATATTTTT